>JAVCDJ010000157.1 GCA_030765845.1 Candidatus Stygibacter australis | reverse complement strand
CCCGATTACCCAAAAACATGTCAAAGAAATTATTTTATAGCCCTAATTATCACTATCTTGAGCTATCTCCTGACACTAAAGTAACCGGACTGACCACGGCATAACAAAATAATGTTATGCCGTGGTTAGTCCGGTTACAGTAAGGCTGGTATATTGGTTTGAGAAGAAGTGGGAGGGGCGTGGACAATATGGACAGAATGGACATAGTGGACGTAGTGGACGATTTTGGGGATGGGGGGAGATACAGGCTTACTGCGTGTACTTCGTTTACTGGGTTTACTGCTTTTACGGATGTCTTGCAGAGGATTTCAACCATTTTACAGGCTGTTAATCAGGTTTTTCTTGACGGGAAGTGAGAATTGCGGGATTAATGAAAAGAGAGAAAGAGTACAAATAAATTGGAGGATATATTATGAAGAAAACAGTATTAGTGGGAGTTTTGTTATTATTTTTATGGACGCTTTTTGCTGATGGAGAAGCAGATACAACTGATCCGTTAAGTTTTGGTGGAGGTGTGGGCTCAGTGATGATAGGTGATCAAACCTATATGCGTCTGCGACTAACCCCTGAGCTTCGGTTGGGTAAACTTGGAATTGGACTTGATATTGACCTTCTGTTCACCGAAGATGGTGGCGTGCGTGAAGAAGATTGGGACGACTGGCAGGATTATGTGAATAAACTTTATTATATCCGCTGGAGTGAGCGAGGTGATACATTTTTTGCCAAGCTGGGAGCTTTCAGCAGTTACAGCCTGGGACCAGGTCTGGTGATGAATGATTACAGCAATACCTTGAGTTATCCCATGGATCGCCAGTTAGGCTTGATGTTAGGCGGCAAACTTCCCGTGATGGATATGATGGTGGAAGGTTTTACTTCCAATATCACTGATCCCACAATTCTTGCTGGTCGTGTAACTATCGCACCGCTGTTTGAATCAGGAATTCCGCTCTTGAACAAATTGCGTCTGGGAGCTACAGTGGGATATGATGTGGATCAATATCTGGGAATTTCTGAAGACGAAGAACAGACGATCATGAACACTGTAGATACAGATGATGATGGTATACCAGATATAAATGATTTTGATGGTGATGGAGATGGTCTCTTTACAGAAACAAACCTTCTGGAAATGGGTTTTAGTCAGGAACAGATCGATGAGTTAGATGATCTGGGTGGATTTGTGGAACTTGGTGAGAATCTGGATGACCCACTTGCTGATCTTGAAGTAGATGATATAGCGGTGCTGGGATTTGATTATGATCTGCCACTGATAGATACAAAAATGCTGAAATTGAGTCATTATGGAGAATTAGCTCAGATAGTGGATAATGGCTATGGCTTTATCTTTCCGGGATTTTATACCCAGTTTGCGATTTTCCATTTGAATTTGGAATATCGTCAATATGATGACAATTTCATGGCAGGTTATTTCGATCATTATTATGATATGGATAGAGCTTATCTGCAATTTAATCCAGATGAAGGAGCTGCCGGGGAATATGATATATTTGTGAAGGAATCACTATTGGAAAACGTGACAGCAACTCGAGGCTGGTATGGCAAACTGCGAGCAGATCTTTTTAATTTCATGTATCTGGAAGCAGCATACACTGATATGTATGCAGAAGGAGATGAAGACGACTCGAAATCTCTGATCGGGACAGCCGGAATTAATACCAGTATTATTCCCAAGCTGAAGAATATGGAATTCAAATATTACCAGGTGGATGTGAGTGAGATCACCTCTATTATCGCTCCTCATGTGATCATCCAGGGAACTCTGCGTTATGAACTTAGTCCAGGCACAAATCTATTGTGGCAGTATCAGGAACGGTATGTGGATTATGATAATAACGGTGAGATCGAAGGCGACGAGGAAACGGAACGTGATGTATCCATGGGTGTGGAATTTAAATTTTAGTTAATAGAGAAATAATCATGACCCTGTCATCACTCAATGTCAGGGTCTTTTTTTTCGAATGTAAAACCTCGCGGATGGTCTTAACCTCCGCAATGTTTGGCAATGCCACTTTAGAAGAATCGGACAGGTCAACCATTTCAAAGGTCTATCGACCATTTGAAAGGTTTTGGTTGGGTGAATTATGAAAAATATAAGAGATAATCATTGTCATCTGGAAGAGATCTACCGGGCTGGCAGGCTGGATGATGAATTGCAGGCAGCGCGAAAAGCCGGTGTGACAGGATGGTTTTCCAGTGCTTTATGCCGTGAGGAGATGGAATGGCATCTGCAGCAGGAAATAGCAGGTATGACGTGGTGTGCTGGGATTCATCCCTTTTACGAAAAAAGCAGCGAGCGGGATTGGGACTTTCTGGTGGAACTGGCAGGTTCGGGAAAAATTGCAGCTCTTGGAGAGATAGGTTTTGATAAGCGAAATGATAATTGGGAGTGGCAGAAAAAAATACTACTTAAACAACTCGAGCTGGCACGGGAATTTGACCTTCCAGTGATCTTTCATGTGGTGAAAAGTTATTATGAACTATATAAACTTTTGAAAGACAATTTTCCCAAGGTGCGGGGATATCTACACGGTTTTAATAGTTCAATGGATGTATTTGAGGCTTTTAACAGCTTTGATCTTGGGTATTCTCTGAACGCCAGACTGCCTGAGGATAAAGTGGTGCAGGCTATTATCAGAAGAGGATACTGGGAGATAGAAACTGATGCACCTTATGCCAAACCAGCAGACTTTGATGGTGAATATAATGTGCTGGCAAATTTGATCTGGGTAAAAGATAAAATCGAAGAAATAATGGGAATGAAAATATGGAAATAGATCAGTTTTCGCGAACACGGCTGCTTTTTGGCAAAGAAGCCATGGAAAAATTTCAAGCTGCCAGAATAGGGATCATGGGTTTAGGTGGAGTAGGTTCCTATGTGGCAGAAGCCCTGGCTCGCAGTGGGATAGGCAAGCTTTTGCTGGTGGATTTTGATGTGATCAGCGAAACTAATATTAACAGGCAGCTTTTGGCCTTGCACAGCACGATCGGCAGGCAGAAAACGGAAGTAATGAAAGAGCGGATAGAAGATATAAATCCAGACTGCGAAGTGGATATATATAGCGGATTCTGCAACAAAGACAGCAGGGACGATTTATTACCCGGACTTGATATCGTGGTGGATGCCATTGACAGCCTGGTACCCAAAGTGGGCCTGCTGGAAGACTGCTGGCGTCAGAAAATCCCAATTATCTCGATATTAGGCGCAGCGAGCCGCTTTGACCCGAGTCAGATCAGACTTGGTGATATTTCCCAGACCTATATGTGTCCTTTGGCAAGACGGGTGCGGAAATTTTTGGGCAGACGCGGGATCAGAAAGGGAATAGATGTGATCTACAGCATTGAACAGCCAATTGACCAGTATCCTCCGGAAGCAGGTTCATTGCAGGATTGGAAAGGTGATACTGGAAGAATGAGGGGAACCTTGGGCTCAGTGGTTTATATGCCGGCAATTATGGGAATGTGGGCAGCAAGTTGGGTTTTGCAGAAATTGAGTGGGGAGAGAACCCCAGAGGAGAAATAGATGAAAAAAGTAATAGTAAAAAATCCTTATGATAAAATGGAGATATCTCGAATTGATATTGATGATGCCAGGGCAGTGGATCAGAAACTGCAAACTGCTTATGCTTTGGCAAATGACCGCAGTAAATGGCTGCCGGTTCATAGACGCATTGAAATCCTGGAGAAGACGGCTGCCATTATGCAGGAGCGAGTAGATTTTCTAACAAAACTTGCTGCTATGGAAGGTGGCAAACCCTATCGCGATTCCAAGGCGGAAGTGATGCGAGCAATAAATGGCGTGAAACTGGCAATAGAGCATATTGGTCAAATGAAAGGAACTCAAATTCCCATGGGACAGACACAGGCATCAGCCGGGAGACTGGCATTTACCATGCGCGAGCCAATAGGTGTAGTAGTATCCATCAGTGCCTTTAATCATCCCTTGAACTTGATAATCCATCAGACAGTACCAGCAATAGCTGTGGGTGCTCCGGTGATCATAAAACCCGCTTCCAGCACCCCTTTATCCTGCATTAATTTTGTTAATATTTTGAGGGAAGCCGGATTACCGGAAGAGTGGTGCCAGATTGTTATCTGCGAACGAGGAGTTGCAGAAAAACTGGCTACAGATGCCAGAGTGAATTATTTTTCTTTTATCGGTTCAGCAAAAGTAGGCTGGAATCTGCGATCAAAGCTATCTCCTGGTACACGGTGTGCTCTGGAACATGGTGGAGTGGCACCAGTGATCGTGACCGAAGATGCCAATATAGATAAAATGACAGCAGAACTGGTGAAGGGTGGGTTTTATCATGCCGGGCAGGTATGCGTATCAGTTCAGAAAATATTTGTAGCAGAAAAGATCATCCAGCAGGTAACCAGTAACCTGAAAACAGCAGCTCTAAAATTGAAAACCGGTGATCAGCTTGATCCGGAAACGCATGTGGGTCCCTTGATCACTCCTGAGGAAGTGAATAGAGTAGATGAATGGGTGCAGGAAGCTATTGAAAGTGGCGCAAAGCTTGTTTGCGGTGGGAAAAAACTCTCTGAAACCTGCTATGAACCAACTATTCTGTTGAATCCTCCAGAAGATTGTCATGTCTCCAAAGAAGAGATATTTGGACCAGTGATCTGCCTTTATAGTTATAAAAACCTGGAAGAGGCAATATTAAAAGCCAATTCATTGCCCTTTGCCTTTCAGGCAGCAGTTTATACCCGTGATTTGGAAACTGCTTTATATGCTTCTGAACAAATCAATGCATCAGCAGTAATGATCAATGATCATACAGCTTTCAGAGTTGACTGGATGCCGTTTGGTGGTAGAGATACCTCTGGAATCGGAGTGGGTGGAATCCCCTACTCCATGCATGAGATGACGAGAGAAAAGCTTATTGTGATCAAGAGATAATTGTGGTAGGAGACAATTTTTGTATGGAATTATGAGGATACTGAGGATTTACGTTAAAAGTGCTTTACATAATAAGGCGTAAAAATAAACCTGATTTGTTGAAATAAAGATGAAAAGATAAGGATATCTGATGAGAAGACTGATAATATTATTTATTCTCGTAGTTGGTTTGACTTTAATTGCTGAACCGATCGATCTGAACAGGGCTGATCTGGATGAATTATATCAATTACCCTTAACGCACGAGCAGGCAGAAGCTATCTATGAATATCGCACTTATATCAGCTTTTTTAAAAGCATATATGATTTGAGGGAGATAGAGGAAATAGATCAGACAACTTTAAATAAGATCAAACCCCTTGTGATAGTATCTCATTATGAAGATCGTGATGAAGCTGCTCAGCGAAGGGATGAGATAGCATACCTGATAGAACGGCTTGGAAACAGCGAGGGTATGCAGGAAGGTATGAGTGATATTTGGGAAGATTATCTGATCACCCCGAGAAATATCAATCGACTCACTTTTGCGAACCTGCTCAATATGCCTAATGTTTCACCTCTGGATGCAGTATCAATCCGCAAAAGAATAGCAAGGGGTGACAGTATTGCCGATTATCGGGATTTACGGCAAACAGAGGGAATTGCCTATTATGGGGCATCAAACCTGCGTCATTACGTATATTATGATGATGAGAAGGAGATAGCTGAGCGTTTTTATTTTGATGCCCAGGTGAAATATGCTGATAATCCTTATGAAGAAGATCCTGAAACGATGTTCAAAGAATCCATGATAAATCTATTGCCAATTGGTGAAACCCAGACTGGCTGTCCCCGCATTAAGGATCAGAGTTACTGGGGATATTTTAACATGGATAAATATGATTACAGTCTGATGACCAAACTTAGATTCCGCTGGGGAAACAGGATCAAGGGCGGCATCATGTATAATAGCGAACGCGGTGAACCTACTCTGTTTGACTTTAGTGGGCAATCACAAGATCTGGGTGAAAAACTGATAGATAACGGTAAGTATTTTGCCAGTTATGAAGACTATATATCCGGCAGTAATCATTTCAAACTAATTGCCGGACATTACCGGGCAACCTTTGGTCAGGGTCTGGTAATGGAAAATACTGATTTTTACAGTGCCCGTAAAACCGGTGCTGGATTCAGTAAGCGCATTACGGGGATCACCCCGGATCTTTCCCGCAGTCAGGAATTTAATCTGCGTGGTTTGGCAGCAGAATTTGATAATCAGAACTTTTATGGAGCTTTGTTCTATTCTAATGATAAGAAAGATGCAGTGGTCTATGATAGTAATCATGATGGCGTTATTGATGAAAATGATGATAAAATTTTTAGTTATATTACCATGACCCGTAGATTTGATAATGAAGAACTGGCAGAAGCTGAGGAATTCTTTAACGGTTATTCTGATCCAGGTACTACAAACCCTTTCATAATTAAAATGGCTCCGCGCCTTGACTGGGTAGAAGAGAACACTATGGGTGGAAGATTTGCCTGGTCTCCTATTGCCGGGACAGAAGTAGGCGTCAGTGGTTATGAATCTGTGTATGATAAGGATATTGTAGTGGATCCTGACAGTTTAACTGGATACCTTTTCCGCTCGAGTGATGATGCTTTTGGGAAATGGAAAGATCCTGACAGCGAGATACTGGGATTATATTCCACTTCAACTGATGATTATGAGAGAGATTATAGACGAGTATTTGGTATGGACTGGCGGACAACTCTTGGTAACACTTCCTTTGAAGGTGAATACGCAGAACTTCAGGTAGATGGTAATGAGATTGCTTTGGGTGATGATCCCGGCGCAATAGTGCTCAGCAGTTATACACAATGGGATAATCTTTACCTACTCACTCTTTATCGTGATTATGACCTTGATTTTGATAATCCCTACGCCAGAGGATTTAGTGAACATCAGAAATTTGATAATACTGCCCTTGATAATTATGCTTATACCTTGACCAACTCACTTCTGAATGATCTATATTCCAATCAAGCACAGGCACAGGCAGAGCGGGGAGTATATTTTGAGACCCGTTATAGATTCAATGAAAAGCTGACTATTTCCAGAGCCTATATTGATATCTGGGAACGTAAATGTGATCTACGTAAAAGTATCCGTTTCCAGGGAGAACTTGATTTTAGGCCGATCTATCAATTAAGCCTGAGGTTGAAGCATAAACATCAGGAGAACCGTTATGACGATTTTGCTGAGAGAGCTGTATCAATTACAGATGAAACAACTTTCAGAACGATAGCTAATTTATCAAATTTTGACCGAATCTCGCTGGAATACCGCTTTTTGACAGTTTGGGGAGCACCTTATGTGTATTTGAGCAATGACGGGGAAATCGGTGGAAATACTACTGCTGAAGGATCTTCACGCAGTTTTGCTGATTATATCTGTGTGGACTATACCCATCATTTCAATGATCTTCTGAAAACCCAGGGTGCTTTTATGCTCTGGGATAGTAATGGCTTATCTCACTGGGACTGGGAAGATACTGAGATAGATTTCTTTGGTGAAGAGGGATTTAAATTCTGGTTTACAATTTCTGACAGAGTATCAGATAATCTTTATTTGAGCCTTAAATATAAATATAAAAAATACAATACACGGGAATATGATTACCGGGCCTGGTGGAATGAAGCACCGGATTCCGGAGTACCCTGGGTATATAATAAAGTGAAAAAAGAAGTAAATACGATCAAGCTGCAGCTTGACTATAAATTTTAAGAAATCCGGAGGAAATAGATGAAGCAATTATTGTTAGTTACCACGCTATTAATAGCGGTTTTTAGTCTGAGTGCCTATTCGATACTTGATATGTATAGTGGTAATCAGGTTTATCGAGGGGATGCCCGGCTCCTTTCAATGGGAAGTGCCGGAATGTATAATACAGGAGATCCTGGCAGTTTAGCATTAAATCCTGGCTTGACAGGACTTTTAGCAGAAGGATTTACTTTTCAATTCAATCCTGGCACAGTTATCAATAGCGAAGATAGAAGTATTCCCATGTATAATTTCTTTGATGGTTATATTGATGATGCCAATTATGTTAGTAATAGTAATGGTTACAGTGATTTTACCGGCAGTATCGGTTATAAAATGCTGCTGAATGATCTTGGTATAGGAATTAATCTGGGCCATAATCCTGTAATAGATTTTAATAGTAATTATGAAGAACAGGTACGTAATGATGGTAATACTGATTCGGGAAATTCCGGTGATAATTCTCCTGACGGTTATCCACCTATTATCGCACGTAACTTTCTGGAAACTGAAGGTGACTTAAGTGGTATAAATCTGTCAGCAGGTATTAGTTGGAAAAATTGGATATCTACAGGAATTCAGATGCAGCAATTGACAGGTGACTGGAACTATACAGAAAAGATAATCTGGACGGATGCCGCAAAAGAACTGAGTGATGACCTGCCGGATCGTGATATTGAGATCAACGGTGAATTCGACGATGCCTGGAGACTCGGGTTAGGGTTAGCTTATCATTTGAATGAGCGCCTTGATCTTGGCTTTGCCATGCAGATGAAAACTGAACTGGATCGTAAAGTGAGTGGCAGTTGGGACGGTATTGATTCTGAAGAGATATTCTGGGATACTACTTCAGCTGGTGGAGAGCTTGATAGCCTTTACTGGCAGGATATTCTGGAAGATGACCTTGCCAGCTACGTTATACCTGGCAGTTACCGGATCGGTTTTAGATATCATCCCCGCAATACCTGGAAAACCTTTATGAATTTTGATCTGGAATTTGTGAATTACAGCGATATTGACGGGAGATTTTCTGACGTGACAAATTATTATATGGGGATTGAACACCAAATAAACCAGAAATTACCGATGCGATTTGGTTTTAACTACAAAACCAATTATTATATTTTTGATGATGGTGATAATGAATTTGCTCGTAAGGTGACCATGCCATCATTTACAGCTGGAACTGGCTTTAAACTGATGGATGTTATAGATGTGGATCTGGGATTGGAATATTCCCTGAGAAAATATGATCAGTTAGATCTCTTTATGGACAGTTACTATGATCGGGACGGTCTTTGGAATGAACAGGTCCCTTCTGATCGTGACTGGAATAACCCTGATCAGGTAGATGAGAGCCTGATAACTCTTCAGGCAAGCTTCACCTGGCATTGGCAGGTAAAATAATGCAAAAATTAGTTTTGGGAATTATACTGATATTTCTTTGCATGGGTTCAGCTCTGCTTATTGCGGAAGACCTTAGGCTTGATATCCTGTGGACAAACGATATTCACGGGGGCATAGATCCCTATGAAGCAACCTTCATGAATCCTGATTTTCCTCCAAGACTGGGAGGAGGGGGTTCACACGCTACCTATGTGAATATGATCCGTGATAAATCTGGTAAAGAGCGTGATAATTTTTTATTTGATGCAGGAGATTTTTTCCAAGGTCATCCTATTGGTACCGTTACTAAAGGTAAAGCCGTTGTAGAATACATGAACAAAGTTGGATATGACCTGCTGGTGATTGGTAATCATGAGTATGATATTGGCGAAGAAGAGCTGAAGAAAACTCTGGCACTGGCAAAGTTCCCAATCCTCTCCTGTAATATTTTTGATAGAGCTACAGGTGAATTAGTAGATTATGCCCGGCCTTATAAGATGTTTGATAAGATGGGTCTTCGGATTGCTGTAATTGGCGTAACTACTACTGATACAAAAATGATGAGTTTCCCTGAAAATATCAAGAATGTGGAATTTCGTCCCGCAAAACCTGAAGTGGAAAAATACATCAAGATAGTCCGCGAGGAAGAGAAAGCAGACCTGGTGATCCTGGTAGGTCACATGGGATTGCCTTATAGTCCAGAGCCGGCATATCAGCATCGTTATGGTGAAGATAATGAGGAGCAGGAAGAACGGCGCTGGGGTTATGATGCCCAGGAAATAGCTCATGAAGTGGAAGGCATTGATCTGCTTGTGGGTGGACACATCCATAAAGGTATTGCTGAACCCTGGGAAGATCCATTAACGCACACTCTTGTTGTTCAGGGATATGCTTATGGCAGTGGTATCGGACATATCACTTTAAAAATAGATCCTGAAACAGAAACTGTGTCAGGTTATGAATTACCGGCAATGCGTGAAGGAATGATGGTTACCATGTTTGAAGATGAATTTATTCCAGAGCATGAGATAGCTGAAATAATTGCAGAGCAGCAGCAGCTTGCTGAAGTCGGTATGGATGAAGTTATTGGCACGGCAACTATTCATCTCACCAAAGATGGTGATGCCCAAAGCCTGATAGGAAATCTGGTTTGTGATGCTATGGTTTGGGCGGGTGATGCAGATTTTTCTTTCTTGAATCTTGGTGGTATCAGAGGAGCAATCAGCAAAGGGCCTATCACTTATCGTGATGTATTTAATGTGATGCCATTTGATAATGCAATGGTCATTTTGGAAATAGACGGAAAATTACTAAAAGATATCATTGAATTGCGAGTTTCCGGCTCCAGACATGGCTTACGTACCTCAGGTGGAAAAATAGTATATAGTCGAAAGAGACCAGATTTTAATAGAGTAACCAGTTTGGAAATCCAGGGAGAAACCTGGCAGGCAGATAAAATTTATAAGGTGGCAACTACTGATTTTCTATTACAGGGAAATGCTGGTCTGGCGATGCTGACCAAACTTCCTGATAGTCAAATAACCTATTTGGAATCTACTTTACGTGATAACATCGTGAATTATATTAAAAATAATTCACCGGTGAGTGCGAAAATAGATGACAGATGGGAACGGGATGATAAATCAGCCATCAGTAGCGCTCTGCAAAAAGAGATGTCAAATCTGGATATGTCAAAGAAATAGCAAAAAATTAATAAATAATTTGACTTTTCAGGGTAGTCTGATTAAATTGTTTTATATTGGCAAGTGTTAGACAAGGGAAGATCAGAATTCATTCCTTTTGCCCCGAAAGGGTAACCAAAACATATAAAAAGAGAGTAGGTTTTATGTTCAATAAAATTGGGCGATTAGATAATGAAGACACAAAAAATCTTAAGGAATTAGTAAATAAATTATTTGCACTCCTTGCAGAAGGTAAAACGGTAAAAGTAGAGAAAGAAATCTACAAAGTGGCAAATACTCCAAATTATTTTATCAGAGAGCATCTGGGTACTTATTTAGCAAAGAATGTAGATGCAGATAAGATGGAACCCCTTATGAAAAAGATGCTTGATCACAAGTTCTATGGTATAAGAGCCACAGCCGTATTTTATTATTTCCATTTATGTCAGGACGAACCAGAAGAGATATTAAATATTCTTGATTCCTGCTATAAATCAACTCCCTGGGAAGCAGAGAGCATAGTAAATGAGATGTGGCGCAAATATCCTGATCTGATGAAAGAGCGGATGACGCAATGGATAAAATCTGAAGATGAAAATAAACGAGCCCTGTCCTTTCACGGGATGGAAAATATCAGCAACAGCGATCCCAATTTTATTATGGAATTTATCAGTAATGCTATCGATGATGATAAAATAGAAGTTCAGAAGAAAATCACTCATATCTTAACTCAAGTAGCGCGAAGCAACCCGATCATCGTCTTTCCCTACATTCGTGAATGGCTCGTAGAGGCTGATGATACTCGAGTAAAAACTATCTGGGTATCTATGAAAAAACTGGCTAATATCATTGTTCAACGTAATCGTAACGAGCAATCTCAGGAATTTGTGTTACTGACACAGCAGACCATAGAAGACTGGAAAAATGACGAAAATGAAAAAGTTTCGTATATGGGAGAAAAGCTGTTCAGGATTATCAGACGTTAATAAAAAAAATATGCAAGGCAACGACTTTTCTTGAGAGAAGTCGTTTTTTTATATTATGAAAAAATATATCTGGATTTGGTTGTTAGCGGTCTGTATGGCAGTTTTTCTATGGTTGCAGAGTGTACTGCTTTCAGAACAGGAAGAATCTGTCTCAATACCTTTAATATTTGATCCCCAACCTGCTGATTTGGCTCCAAATGATTTCATTGATCCAGAAATTGATATAATCCTGAAAACCAATGGGGTGAATATTCTTTTATTCCGACATCAAAATATATACTATCATCAAGATGGCAGTAAATTGAAGTATGGAATGAATTCCATCCATTTGAATCTGGAAAATATAAATTGTACTGAAAAACAGCTAGAATTTATAGTTGGATTCAAACAGAAAGTGAAAATGGTAGAAATGGATAGGATAATCAGTCGTCAAAAGCCAGTAATCCTAACCTTTTCATCCAGTAGCGATGAGCAATTTTTCCAGAAGCAGCAATTTGATGTGAGAAGCAGTACTGTGGAAGTGAAAGGACCAGAAAAACTGCTTGATAAACTGGAAGGAATAAAAACGGAACCTGTAAGCAAACGGGATCTGGATAATAACAGCCTACGGGTTGCTCTGGTAAGTCCTTCACAATTGATTGTGTTAAATATCAGGGAAATAGTGGTCAGATTTAACAGCAATGTTAACATGATCAAAACTATTCCCTTAATTCCTATTACATATCAGGGAGAAGAAAAGATCACCTTCTCTCCCCAGAAAGTGACAGCGAAAATTGAGGGAAAGGATTCTTTAATTAGTAAAGTAACAAAAGATGATATCCATGTAGATTTGATTGTTCCTGCTATGATAGACAGCGTTTATGGCTCAGTGAAGTTTACTCTGCCTATTGATGTGAAGCTTCTGGAATACACACCTGAAAAAATCAGGATAATCAGGACATCTGAATGACAGGGATCAATAAGCCCTTTAAAATTCTGAGTTTTGAAACTTCCTGTGATGATACTTCCACTGCGGTTATAGATAATTCATATAAAGTATACAGCAATTGCATCAGTAGTCAGCTTATTCATGAAGAATTTGGGGGAGTAGTCCCAGAATTAGCCAGTCGGCTGCATTTAAAAAATATCATGTGGCTCACACGCCTTGCTCTGGAAAAATCAGATCAGAAACTCAGCGATATTGATGCCATTGCAGTATCAATTAATCCGGGTCTTATTGGCTCGTTGCTGGTGGGAGTTTCCTTTGCCAAAAGTCTTGCTTATGCAGCTCAAAAGCCATTGATTGCAGTAAATCATATGGTTGGTCATCTCTATGCGATCAAGCTGGATTATCCTGATCTAGAACCTCCTTATCTGGCATTAGTTGCCTCTGGCGGTCATACTGAGCTTGTACACTTTTTCGCAAAACAGGAATATAAATTGATTGGTAAAACACGTGATGATGCTGCGGGAGAAGCCTTTGATAAAGCTGCAAAGCTCATGGGACTTGGTTATCCAGGGGGACCTTTAATTGATAAATTAGCCAGAAACGGTAATAAAAAATATTATAAATTTCCTCTCGGTCTGGATCGAAAGGATGATTTTGATTTCAGTTATAGTGGACTCAAAACTTCTATCCGCAATTACCTTCATAATAAATCTACAGAGGAAATTAAGACCCACCAGGAAGATATTGCAGCATCAATTCAAGCTGCAATTATCGACATCATGGTAAAAAAAGCGCTTAATTATGCTGTACAGAATAATATCGGCCGAATAGTAGCTGCTGGAGGAGTTGCTGCAAATAGCTATCTCCGCCAAAAATTAACCTCACGGGCCGGCAGATATAATATCGAAGTTTTTTTCCCTTCAATTGGCTATTGTATGGATAATGCAGCCATGATAGGTGCTGCAGCAATTGATAAATACCAAAGGCAGGAATTTTCAGGTCTGGATTTGAATGCCTTTTCAACTAAAGGATTACGGTTTGTATAATGGATTATCCGATAATATATGTAGAAACTGTTGAGCAGCTGAAACAATTAGCTGATAAATTAACACAATTATCTGAGTTTGCACTTGATCTGGAAGCAGACGTTAATCTGCATCGCTATGGTAGAAAACTTTGCCTTGCCCAGTTCTGGGAGGGTGAATGCTGCTGGCTGGTTGACACCACAAGTGTAGATATAAGCATTCTAAAACCAATCATGGAAAATCCCGAAATAGTTAAAGTTATGTATTCTGCCAGCTTTGATGCCAGTCTTCTGGCTGATCTTGCCAGTATTGAATTAACTGGACTGATGGACTTACAACTGTGTGGCAATCTGCTTGGAATGGGTAAACGCTCATTAAAGCATTTTATTAAGGAACTTTTTGACATTGATCTGGAGAAAGATCTGCAAACATCCGACTGGTTCAGAAGACCACTTACATCTGATCAGATCAAGTATGCCAGTCTTGATGTCCGCTATTTACTGGAAGCCCGAGATATCCTGATGCCTCGGTTGCAGGCAGGTGACCTGCTGGAAGAAGCCCTGGATGCTTCTCACAAGGTTGAGCAAAGCAGATTCCAGGAAGTTGAGAGCCCACACCTTAGAGTGAGAAACTCAGCTCATCTTACTCCGTATCAAAAGATATATCTGGAAGAATATTACCATGTACGCGATAAAATTGCTCAAGGCTGGGACGCTCCTGCCTACAGGGTATTTCGCAGTTATCAATTAATCCATCTGGTAAAAAATCCCCCTCACACCCTTGAAGATTTTAAACTGATAAATTTCTTCGATGATAAATTAACTGAATACAGAAAGGACTTTCTGGAGGCAACTTCAAAAGCGCAGCAGAGAATAATGGATCAAAGTTCCATACTAAAAAAGGAAATTATCGAACTACGACACCTGCTGCATAAACACCCTGAACTATCTGGTAAGGAAAATTCTACAAATAAAAGGATCCAGCGTTTTATCAGGAATTTCAATCCTTCCAAAACGATCCAGGGTTTATCACGGACTGGTCTGGTTTTTGAATTTGAAGGAAAGGAAGAGGGCCCTACAGTGCTTTTCCGCTCTGAAATGGATGCCATATTGAGCAAAGAAGTCAGTGATATCCCCTGGATATCACGAGAACGAAAAGTTGCCCACTTAAATGGTGCTGACGGTCACTGTGCAATTCTGTCTGGATTGGCTGCCAGACTTTACAGCACTGAGATTCGCAAAGGAAAAATCATTCTGGTATTTCAACCCTCCTCTGAAAACGGCAAAGGAGCATTAAAAATACTCAATGATAAAAGATTTCAGGATAGTAAACCAGATTTCAGCTTTGCCTTAAAAAACCTTCCAGGATTTCCAGAAAACAATATCATCATTTCTCAAGATGGGTTTTGCTCTGCTTCCACAGGCTTACTCCTGAAGCTCAGACATGATACTCAAATCCTAAATGCCGGTGAAAATTCTAACTTCTCCCTTGCCTGTGGTGAGATCATTACTAATATTCCCCGAATTTGCAACGATATGGATACCCAGTCAAAGGCAAATATTATCTATATTCAAATGGGAAAACAAAATTTTAGTAAAGCTCCTGAGCAGGCTGAGATCAGAATCAGACTCAGCAGCGAAAATGATAAAGGTTTGGAAGAAATTAAAACCTCCGCCCTGGAATATATAAATAAAATTTCTCAGGAACATAACCTGGAATATCTCCACGATTTCTCAGATAGCTTTCCAGGACTTGAATCCGCCAAAGATGCTCTGGATATTATAAAAAAGACCTGTCTGAAACAAGATAAGGAATTAATTATCCGGGATACAATTTTCCCCTGGTCAGATGACTTCGGTCACTTTGCCCAGATTTCTTCAATTGCCATGTTCGGGATTGGTGCGGGAGTTAATCATCCCCCCCAGGGTTCAGCCCATTTTGATTTTCCAGATAAACTGATACATCCCACAATAGAATTTTTGTCCGGCATTCTTTCTGAACTGGAAATAATCTAATCTATATTATCAAATAAATAAGAATAGATTTGAATTTTTATCAAAAAGATAAACTTTCTCTATCAGTAATTCCTCTCTCTTGGACACCTAAAACCTTTAGGGACAGCAGTTTCTGCTTTACTTATATGTTTGGCTCTGTTTATGCAATTAATATAAGCCAGAGATTGTGATTTTCAGGAGGTAAAAATGAAAAAGAGATTGATTATTGCATTGATTATAATGACTATCGGAGTTGCAGGACTTCAGGCAAACATATTACCGGCAATCAATTCTGCCTCCCGTAATCTTAGTTATCAAAAGAGTATTTATAATACAGAAAATTCAGTAAATCAAAATTATGGTCAAAACTATTATCGCAAAAATTCCTCGCATCAGTTCAATATTGCTCCGGGTTCATCCCTGAATCTTGATAATATAAATGCTGATGTAAAGATCATTACCTGGGACAAAAACTATGCTGAAATTGAAATAATGAAAGTATCCACTCTTTCAGAAGCTGATCTGAATGACAGAGAAGTGCTGATAAATAATGATGGTAATCTAACTATTAGTACCTGCTGCTGTAATCCAGATAATTGCACTATCATTGATCTGAAAATTAAATTACCTCAAGGCGTTAATCTGGGAAATATCAAAAACCACCAGGGTAATCTGAGTTTGAAGAAATTAGATTGTAGCGTTAAACTATCGAGATAAATCCCCCGAAACACCGGGATATCTAACTCCATTCTGGTATCCCGGGCTCTTTTCTCAATACAGTGAGTAAAAAATGGCATCTGAAAAATCAGATGTCATTTTTTTTATATTTCTCTGGTTTCTGTAACTATCAGATCAAGTTGCTGGTCATGATCCTCTACTGGCAGATTAGCAGCTATCTGCATTTCAAATGCAACCCCAATCTTAAATGAGTCAATTTTCCCTAAAAAACGATCATAAAATCCCCCCCCATAGCCCAGACGATAATGCTTCAGAGAAAAAGCTATTCCTGGAATTAAAATAACATCTGGAGAACCCAGATGAAGGGGGCTCATAACTCTCGGTTCATGCAGACCAAACCTGGTTTCTTCCAATTGCCCAAAGCTGATCACATAATAATTTTCCATCTCTTTTGTCTTAAAATCAGCACGTGGCATTACCACCTTCTTCCCCGCTTCCCATAATTCTTCTATCAAGGGACGAATATCCACTTCCTGATTTATCGGATAATAAACATGAATAGTTTCAGCATCCTGAATTTGTGGAAAATTTAATAGCTTCTGACAGATTATTTCACTTTTTTGCTGATATTTTTCAGCAAACATTTCTTTACGCTTTGATAAAATTGTTTTTCGCAAATTCTTTTTCATAGCTAATCCTTGAATTCTCTTACTATTTCCAGACATAAAGATACCAGGTTCTGATAATCATCTAAAGATATATGACAATTATGACTATGGGCAAAACGTACTGGTACTCCCAGTACAATTGTGGGAATACCCCTGTTTGCTGTATGTATCTGCCTGCCGTCTGTTCCTCCACCTCGTCGAACTGTCGGCTGAACAGGTATCTCATATTTCCGGGCTATCTGGATTATTTTATTTCTGATCGATGCCGGTATGATCAAGGTGGGATCAAAAATCCTCAAGTGAACTCCCCTCCCCACACAAGTCTGAGGATTACCGGGAATCCCGGGAATATCATCTGCCGGTGCCCCTTCCAGCACAAAACAATAATCCGCATCTGTATAACCAGCTACCGCCTGAGCTCCTCTGGTTCCTACTTCTTCCTGAACACTGCCACAGAGGTAGATCGTATTTATTGTATCTTCTCCAGCCAGCTCCTTTCCCAGATCAATAAGTGCAGCAATTCCCACTCTATCATCAAAAGCTTTGGAAAACATTCTCCTGTTCTGCTCATTATAATAAAAACGGCAAACTGGCGTAATTGCATTACCAAGCGAGATCCCAAAATTTTCAATCACATCATTCTGATCAATAGCTCCAATATCAACAAACATCTCAGGAATTTGGGGTTGAGAATCTCCCACACCAAAATGTTTGGGAATTGAACCTATTATCCCTGGTATTTTCTCTTCATTATCATTGATCACATCTACAGGTGACGAAAGCAAAGTATTAGGATTCCATCCCCCGATATTCTGGATTTTAAGCATCCCTGAAGGCAGAATATCTGCTACAATAAAGCCTATTTCATCCTGATGAGCGATAAAAAGCAACTTCTTGCCCTGCTCGCTACCTTTTTTGATGAAGGTTATATTACCCATTCTGTCTTCTTCATATTCCCAATTCGATAATTGTTCTTTCATTATTCCAGTAATCTCTGATTCATGCCCTGATATCCCTGCTGCCAGAGTTAATCTTTTTAATAATTCTATACTTTCCATATTTATCTCCCTTTCTGTTGAAATTTTATAATTTAATATGCAAGTCAAGAAAAATGAATAGTTTCCACCAGCCAAATCCTTGCCAATGGTTGAAAACCTTCGAAATGGTTGATCAAAGGATAGAAGAGCATAAACCTTAACTATAAGCCAATTGCCCTTTTACATGTCTTGCTTGTAACGATCAACCATTCCGAAGGTCTAACGGCTATTCGGAAGGTCTCATCTGGTGGAAACTACATAATCTCAGGTGAAAGCCTGCCTTTATCAAATCCTCTGCTCTGGATACTATTTTAGTAAAGTGATCTTCTTGATATATTTCAGCTTATTATTATGTTTATATTTCACAAAATATATTCCACTGCTGCAATTGCCGGCATCCCAGGTGATATTGTAATTCCCCTGTTCATAATTTTCTGCCAACAGATTTTCTACTTTCTGACCTTTCAGATTATATATGCAAATATCTACTAGTCCGGGTTCTGATACTGCAAAATTGATATTAGTAACTGGATTGAAAGGGTTTGGATAAACTTCTAAACCGGGTGTAATACTAACTTCTGAAGAAGGTAAATCCAATACAGCTAAAGGTAGATCACTATAGGCAAAATAGATAGATTTATAGAAATCCGGCATACCTTCTTCTGCTGGATATTCCTCTAAAATCTGCACCAGCACATTTTCATCTTGATAACTGCATTCCAAAAATGTTCTGGAGATAAATTCATAATCATCAAAGTTTTCCAATTCATAAGCATTTATGTATTCAAGTTCACCTGGCTCGTTCTCAGCATAGATCAAATATGCCCGGATAACTGGACATACGCAATGCCTTAGATTCAGCGATGAACTGGTGAAATCCTGCAAATAAGAATTGTTTGGACTATCAATTTCCTCCATTTCTCCCTCAGAGTCAACTAACCATAATTGATTGTTACCCTTTACCATCCACTGGCCATTCACACTTTCTATCTGGTCCAGAAGATTTAAACTGTCAGAAACTGCAATTAGATCATAATTTCCTTCATCATAATCCATAATAAAGCATTCATCTCCTCTGCACAATAGTGAAAAGCCTGTTCCCTGCCGGCACCAGTCCAGCACACGTATATCACTCTCTCCTTCTGTAAATGCCATGATCTCTTCTGCATTTCCTGCTTCCAGATCAATGGAATATAGCTTGATATTATTGTGCGTAAGCATCGGGTAATATCCCATTGAATTGAACTCTAATTGCGGATAATCTATCGGATAATATTCTTCATTAAGTCTTATATCTTCATTATAATTCTTATGATAGCCTGTTGACCCGTGGGTGCCACCATATTGCCAGTGCTCAATGTCCCATTCTGTCTCACTGGGATGGTTATTGCAATCAGTTCCTGAACGATGGATATAACCACGCCGATACTGATGCACTCCGCCAAATATATTGATTGTTCCTCTTTCCCCCATACCCAGGTTTGCAGACTCTGGCCAGACTGGATTATACCAGGGCAGGTCTGTTCCATATGGTGCTACATTGGGTTCAGCATAACTTGGATCTTCAAAAGGATAACCACAAGTATTAAATAAATTTGTAGGTATCGGAGCATTACTGTGCATAAAAAAATCAGGATCACCTGACCAGTAAGGGGAAGGAGGAGAAATAAATTTATGGAGATCGGGATATTCTACTTCCCAATACTCACCAGGCATTACTTCCAATTCAAAACCAGGAGTTGAGCCATGCGGGTGCTGATATTCATAGGTAAAGCAGCCTTCATAATGAGTATTCAAGTTTCCGTAAAGGTCTCTGTCGCCATCACCAATTGCTGCATAACTGCCATATAAATATATATCATCACAATTGTCATCATGAATATTACCATCCCAGTCACGCCATTTATACTTGATATATATCCGCTCCTCAGATACTAATCCAAACACATATTCACTCTCATCGGGAGATTCTCCGGCTATCACATCTTCATAAAGGATATCTCCCGCAATATACACAGTATCAGCACAACCAAAGGTTACATCATGCCCCACCACGCCTTCTATCCAAAGGTCACATTCCACCATAAAGGAATGACCATCAAAAATCAGGAACTCAGTATCTTCTGACCAGACTAATTCTTTCATATCTATATAGTTAGTCCAGATAGAATCCCCCACTGGAAATTGCAGATGCTCTTCATCTGGAAAACTGTTATAAACCGTAAAAGTGTCTCGCTCAGTTACCCAGTCAGCATATCGCAGCATTCCTATTTCTCCCTCCATCTGAACCAGCAGGATGTCATGCTCACTGCTTTCCTCAATAGTTATGCCATTCTCCCTGATCTCACTGGCTATTGGTGAAAAAGAGATTGTCCCGCAATTCTCCTCATATCCTCCATAAAAAATGTCATCCATAGGCAAACTATTTACACCTGGACAACCACAATTATAATCCATAATACGCTCAGCGCAATAAACCTCACCCAGAAAAGTAGGAAAACCACCGTTATTACCACCTCCACACTGTTGAATCCAAATATCGCTGTTTGTAAAAACCATTCCAGTAAGTACATCAAGACCCCAGAATTTTACATGATCATTTATAGTATATTCATCATTCTCAGAATCTTCATACAAAGACACATACATAATACTGCTCAGAGGCAGGCTTTCGTATCCTAAAGAGGAGCCTGCCAGATATATTCCAGTATCAGTGATTATCGGCAATAACTGACTTTTTGCCGTAACACCATCCAGCTCTGTAATAGTAAATGTACTTCCTTCATTAGTGCTTCTAGCAAGATTTATCTTAGTGGTTTCCACATCAAGATAGATGATATTGATCATTCTCTCTTCATCTATATATATTGCTGGTGCAAATTCCAGATCTTTTAGCAGATTCAAGTGTTTCTCTTGAGCAAAATGTTCTTCTATAATCTGTTGGGTATAGCTCATTCCCCCGTCACTGGAATGATATAATTCCAGAGTTATTTCCCACCATCCATTAATTGTTACTCTGCTGCATACCAGGTATACATTATTCTCATAAAAACCTGCCCCGTTTTCACTATCATAGATAATCCGTTCATTTTCCTCACATGAAATAACAGCTACCGGCTCAAAGGTCTGGCTATAAAGGTACAATATCGAAAATAACAAAAACAAAGCAAACAATATTCGTTTCATCACTCCTCCTGATAAATAGTTATTATCAATGCTATTCTATTCGTTTCAATAGTTGCCAGTGTATATAATACTTGTCAAGTAGTTTATTTTATCATGCCAAAAAGGACTTCCGTCTGAATTATTTATAAACAAGATATCATTTGTACTAAATATCCGGTCATTCTCATTAACCACCAACTTCAGTTGGTGGTTACATAGTACATACATTTAGTCACTTTAGTGACTTCTATATATTTTAATTGTATTTATAGCATAATTTCTTATTATTGCAATAAATATAAGTGGCTGAAGCCACTAACTAGGTTACTAACTTTGTCCACCCGATTAAAATCGGGTGTTAATGAGAATGGGTGGAATAAGATACAAAACCTTATTGAATTACTATAATATCAATGAATTAGATTAAGTTCATTACCAATGAATATGGAAATGTCTGGTTTATTTTACAATACAAAAAAGGACAGACTCTCAGCCTGCCCTTTTTATCTCTAATTTATTTACTTCAGTTTATTTCAGCATCAGCATCTTGCCGGAATGATATTCTCCACCAGTTTGCAGCCGGTAGAAATATACTCCATTAGCCTGCTCGATACCTTTATCATTTTTCCCATCCCAGATATATGCATGATCACCGTCAGACAGTACACCGCTGTATAGGGTTGCCACTTTCTGTCCCCTCAGGTTATAAATACTCAGATCAGCACTGTCATTCTGCTGCAGATAGAAGGAAATAGTAACTTCCGGGTTAAAGGGATTAGGATAGCAACTGGTTATCTGAGTTGGCGTGATCTCATCTTCCCCATTGGAATTTGTATTTACGGTGAACACGTAAGGTTCATTTCCGTTTCCAACCACCATATTAGCAGCAAATTCCACGGTGTTTTCCACATCCCACTCCATATCTTCGCTGGCATCATAATACTTGAATGTTAGCTCATCTCCGGCTGTATTATCGCTATATACCATCGGCATAAAGGCTACGTATCCAAAAGGTATAGTATAATTCTGCACGCTGTTATCACTCTGCTGGGCAATACCCCTGCATTCTTCTCCAACAAATGCCCCTATCATATCATTCACATCATCGCATAAAACATCATCAACTAAAACCTGACCCCAGATAAATCCACTATATTCAAATTGATGATAATCAAAATACCACTGAGGATCACGTTGAGTTAACACATCTTCAATAATTACCCCAATTTCATTATTTCTTATAGCCTCTGGAGCAGGATAGTTTAATTGTTCTGGAGCAGTCATTTGCAGCATGTATCCACCAACGGGATTCAAGACGGTTAGTGAACCATACCAACCCATACCAGTATAATAAATGGCACTCTGAGTCTGACTTTTAATATTGGTTCCATTTTCCACTGTTGCCAAAGCATAATTAATATCTTCTGGTTCCTGTGGTGCATAAGAGATCCAGTTCCAGCCAGCAGTCAGATCATAAGTTGTAGCAGCCAGATCTACCGGCACACCGGTATATTCAAAAGTAGCAGCAGTTTCAACTTCCAGCTTGTAGAAAGTAAGATTATTCATTGCTGTCAATGAACCATACCAACCCATGCCAGGATAATAAATGGCACTCTGGGTCTGACTCTTAATATTAGAAGCGTTTTCACCAATTGATATGAGAACTCCATTTGCTGTCATATCTTCACCGGTTACATTCAATGAGAACCAGTTCCAGCCGGGAACCATATTCTTACTGATATCTACTGTCGAAATGGTGGAAGCATGAAATTCAAAAGGATTAAAGCCATCGCCAGTTGTCGAGTTTGCTTCAAAATCAAGAGATTCTGCTATTGGATATACTTCTTGTGTGATAGCATCAAAGTATAAGAAATCAAGAGTTTCGCCTTCGGTTACATTACTATAAACCTCTGGCAGGAAAATTATATGACCAAAAGGATCGGTGTAGTCAATGATTGAGCCATTTTCAAAACTGGCCATACCACGGCATTCATCACCCACAAAGCAGCCCAGCATTCCACTGGTTATATCAACTTCCACATCATCCAGGAGTACAATACCCCAAATTGAACCACTATATTCATAGTCTGGAGGATTGATCGACCAATCCGGATATTGAACTGCAGAGATCATGATACTTCCATCAACCAGATTGCTCAGATAAGTAGAATTATATTTGAACTGGTCAAGTACCAGGTCACTGGTTCCTGCTGCATCAGCAGTAAATGTAAGGTAACAGAGATTACCTTCACCTGTAATTGGCATCACATTTGCATAAGCAACTGAGATCACACCAGGAGAAGATTCATTAGCGATCAGGTTACCTGGATTAGGAACTTCACCTAATGAAAAACTGTCAAAAGTAAGTAAACTATTATCAAAAGCCAGATTGAACTGGAATGAGATAGCTCCCATATCACTAATTAATTCTGTAGTACTCACAGGGATCTCGACAGAATTGCCGATTGCTGCATTAGCTGTTCCGGCAGTGATTACTACATCTTCATAAGGATTATATTCCACGACGTTCACACTACCATCTACTAAATTAGATAGATAAGTGGAATTATACTTGAATTCATTAAGATCAAGAGCAGAAGTTCCTTCTGCTTCACCTGTAAATACAAGATTACAAAGAACACCTTCGCCCGTAATTGGCATTACATTTGCATAGGCAACTGATATCACGCCAGGAGATGCTTCATTAGCAATGAAGTTTCCTGGAGATGGTACATCACCTAATGAAAATGAAGTAAATGATAATAATGCGGGATCAAAATCAATGTCAAACTGGAAGGAAATAGCTCCCATATCACTTGTCATCATAGTTGTGCTGACAGGGATCTCTAAAGTATTTCCTACAGTTACGTTACCTGATCCGGCAGTGATCACTACTTCCTGGAAAGGGCTATATACTGTTATATTCACTTCTCCAGGGATAATATTGATGATATCATAAGTATTATATCTGAAATTACTAATATCCAGGCTGGATGTCCCTTCTGCCACGGCATTAAAATTAAGGATTACCAGATTTCCTGCCCCACTGATGGGCATGGCATTAGCATAGGCAACTGTAATTTCTCCCGGTGTACTTTCATAGGCTAAAATATTTCCCATGAAATCTCCTGCTGTATAGTCTTCATAGCTCATCAGAGCAGCATCATAATAAAACGTAAATTGATAAGAGATCAAGCTCCAGGTCTCATCAAGTTCTGAAGTGGATACATTGATCGCAAAATCATCTCCCTCATTTACATCTGCCCCACTTACTGTGATAACTACATCCTCCAGTTCCTCAGCTATGGGCATATTGATGCTGAAATATGAATCACTATAATCATATACAGTTTGATCAACATGATCCCTCACTTTGATCCGATAATTACTGCCGATTGATTGATCGACTGGTATTGTCCAGTTATAGTTACCATCATCAAGAGTCATGCTACTGATCACCATATCAATATTAGTACCATCATAAAGAATAATTTCAACATTATCACTGATATCCTGCGATGTCCAGGTTAGATCAATAGTATCACCCCGATAATAACTTTCTCCACCATTAGGAGATGTCACCGTTATTTCAGGATCCAAAATCGGCTCAAGATTAAAAATAGCTGCCTGTTGATCATTATAATTATGACTACCGGGTGTCATATCATCCAGATAAAAGTAGCCATTATAACTTCCGCTCCAGCCCCAATTCAAATGAAAATAGTCGGTACCCTGATAGCCATCAATATTAAATGCGTGTCCACTGCTGGGATTTTGTCCCCGATAATATAAAGGTCTGCCATTATCAAGCTCCGTTCGCAGCATCGTATTCCAGGTAGTAACAGGATAATCACTTTTCCAAAGCAATTGAGCCCCGGAATCATACTGGAAATAACCCGTTAAGGCATCAATTGCATCATCACTATAGGCACCAGAACCATCTATACCATAATCCATATCCACTGAAACTCCCAGATGATAGAACAGAGTAGCTACTGAAGTATTATAATTATTCACTGAATTAGGCATACTTGCCCAATTATAGGTGGTTGTTCCAAAATTTGCTGATTGTGTACCATAAAGATAATGATAATAACTGTGCGATCCTGTTCCCATTTCAGGATAGTTCCAGTATTTCATTACCTGTGCCATGGCAGTTGCCACACAACCTGCCCACACGTTACCATTAGGTCCATCATTATCTTCCGGGCACAATTCATTATAATATGCACCCTGATTCCAGGTAGTACTCAAAAGTGGGGTAACATCCCTTAAATCACGCTCAGGCATGAATTCTTCCGCTCTCAAATGTTCCCAGGCAAATACTATCTCCTCAGATGGTGTTTCATTCCTGCTGATCCCATCAAAAACCTCCAGCTTCTGCCAGTTAAGCATATCTTCCATCTGTGGTGGCAGATTATTCGCATCATAAAGACCTTCATTGCTGTAACCAAAAACCGGTATTGCCAGATCATCGGCTGCCAGCAGAACAAATCCGCTTTCCAGGTTGATGGCATAAAGCACGATCACTCCCTGCTCTCTGATCTCTATGATTTCCGAAACTCCTTCATTGTTACCGGTTCTTTCCAGATACCAGTTCTGCGCACATTCCACTGCTGCATTCTCTGCCACTGGAACCGCAATCAAATGTGTTACTGTGATAAGTAGTAATATAAATATTAACTTCTTCATAAACTTCCCCCGATATATTTTTTCTTATATAGAATATAACTTATATGAAATTTTATGTCAACCTATTTCTGCGTTTGGAATGGTTCCAACCCCAGCCAAGCAGTCCCGATTCATCAGGATGAACGGTACTCCGGACAAGACTTCTGGCGATCAGTTACTATCACTACCCGTCCAGAACTCCTATCCCGATTACGGTTCAGAAGTCCTGACTTAGATTAAGATACCAATTTCTGAAATAATTAATCGTCTCTTTTTATCCGTATAAATCCGTCAAATCCGCTAAATCTGTGTCCTAACCTCTTTCTATTTAATCACTGTCAATTTCCCCTGCTCCAGAAATTCTCCATCTTTTGAAAGCCGCAGGAAATATACACCTGCTGCCACTTTATCACCTCCTGTATTACAGCAATCCCATCTGATGCCGCTGTAACCTCTTTTTAATTCTGATTCCCACACTTTTTGTCCTTTGATGTTATATATCCCTATCTGATAATCTTCTACCTGCTCCAAACCTGCATAATTGATGATCATTGCTCCCCTACCGTCACTTATTCTCACTGGATTAGGATAATAATTCAAAGCAGAATATTCAATCTCTTCTTGCTGAACCGGATTATTCCAGGGACTATATTCATAAGCGCCCATATCTATTCCATTACCCATGATCCGCGGATTACCTGCTGCATCAGTTTCCGGCAGGATAAAGCCCTCCGGCATCTGAGTTGTCCCGGCATCAATGCAGGGTGAATATTCATGCAAAGCCAAAGGCTGATCTTCATCCCCTGTGAACATGGGATCACAATCAAGGTTAGTTTCATAGTCATAAATAAATGGTAATACCGAATTTATCCCATCATCACCATTTTCGATCAGCGAATGATGCACATTCACTTCATATCCAGCAAAATCATTAATACTGTTAATGGAATATTCTGTTCCATTATTGTAGATGATACTATTGATAACTTCTAAATTGCTATAATATCCTACTTGAATTGCCGCACTGGTTGAAGGAATCTCTGCTGTGTTATTAGCCAAAGTGCTATTGATCAGATAGCACTTTTGACAAGTTCCGATGCCTAATAGAGAATAACAATTATCAAAGCCCGTTGCTCCATGAATGATACTATTTCCATTGCTAACGAAATTGCTGATAAAATAAATTGGAGGATTAGGAATTTCTCCTTTAATAGATGAATTTCCCGAATTATTATCTACTACTCTTATATTATTCAAATATGATGTTTTTACTTCATCATCATTTTGAACCTTAAAACCAAAAGAATAGGGATTATGATATATCCCATTATCCTGAAAGGTTATATTATTTATGTATAGTTCCTTGTCCGTTTTCAGATCTAAAATAACTGAATAAGGATCATTATTATTAAAGGACACATTTTCTATTATATATGTTACTCTAAAAGATCCATATGTCTGTATTGCCTTTCGGTGTATTGAACTAGTCTCTCCATTTGAATTAATAAATTTAATATTCTTTAATCCAAATACATTATTTCCCCAGTTTAAAAACAGGAAGGAACTCTGATTTTCTCCGTCGATGATCGTGTTTTCCTGATTCACTCCCTCTATGAAAATACAATCTTTTACCTGGATGGGCATTATTTCACCTGTATTAGTTGCCGAATACGTGCCTTCGTCTAAATGTATTGTATGCGGGTTGTCTGGGTTGATAGCAATCTTCTGCATAGCCCAGGTTAAACTCTCTAATGGATCATCCCAGCTTAAACCATTATTTGTATCATCTCCTTCTGGAGTTACATATAGATCACTATCTGCCTGCTCCATCCAGACGTTTTCATATTCTATCGACAATCCAATCATACTATACCATGGTACAAAATCTACTAATTGCGAGACATAATAAGCGTCAAAATCAGTTACTGTTAATGTATCAAGATATATAGTTTGAGTACCTCCGTCGAATTGGCTAAAAATATCAGCACCATGGGCACTATAGTTATTATATATGCTACACCTCTCTTCTTCATCAAAAACTAAACCAGATGAACCATTTACAAAATTTAATCCTCCTCCAGAATCATAAGCAATATTGTTATTTATTGAAGTATCTGATAAAAGTACATTACTATCCAGACCAACACTAATACCACCCCCGAATTCAGCAATATTTTCTGAAATAACACATGATAATATACTTAGATTTGAGGTATATACATATATACCACCACCACATCTTCTTGGAGTTGTATTATAATAAGTTCCTCTGCCATTTATTAATGTAAACCCTATGACAGATGTTCCTTCCGCTTCAGCACTGATTGCCTTAATACAACTGCCTGTCTGATTCCCATTTATGATAGTTTCTCTAATGTAATGCCTCTCTCCAGTAGTAGCAAAAAGGCTGTAAATCTCTATTTGTTTACCTGTAAAATCCACATTCTCATAATATGTTCCGGGATAAACTAATATTTCATCTCCATCCTCAGCCTCTTCAATTGCTGACTGAATTGATGTATAGTCATAATTACCTTCTATATCCACTTCCAGCAAATCACAGCATATCACACAGGAATACAATAATAAGATAAAAACAATGATATAGCTTTTCATTCTGCTACTCCTTTTCAGTATCCTGGCGTCCCCAAAAGGACGCCAGGCATTTTCCCGAGTCTCGAGTTCCGAGTCCCGTCTTTCTATTTCAACATCAACATTTTACCATTTATAGTATCACTGCCACAATGCATCTGATAAAAATAAACTCCACTACTTGCTTTTTGACCATTTTGATCATGCCCATTCCAGATAACCTGATATTCACCAGGACGATAGGTTTCATTTACCAGGTTCTTCACTAATTGCCCTTTGATGTTATAAATAC
>JAVCDJ010000156.1 GCA_030765845.1 Candidatus Stygibacter australis | reverse complement strand
CATAAAATTCTTGCGGAGGTTTTAAATATGATATTGCTCATTAACTGCGTTATAAGTGCATTGCTGGTTACTTTACTGATGTGGCTGGATCGCTATGAAAAGGAAAACATCGTCACTTTAATGAAAATCTTCTGCTTCACTATATTTGCCACAAGTATTTATGCAATTGCAGTTTCCTGGCTTATCACCAGTTTCTCATTTACTAATATTGTGATTATTGGTCCCATTCTGGAAGAAACCTGGAAATTTCTCATTTTCCTTTTAGTATTATATAAATTTAAAAACGAAGTTAATGAATCCTTTGACGCAATTGTCTATATGGGAGTGATTGCTCTTGGTTTTGCTTTTTATGAAAATATCTCTTATTATGTTATTGCCACCTGGCAAAGCATGATGATATCTACTCTTACGATGGATTTAAGTTATTACAATGCTTCTTTATATTCCATTTTCCTGGCTCGTTTGCTACCAGGGCATTTACTCTTTGATATGATTGCCATCTCAATTTATGGAATTGCTCTTCAAAAGGGTAAAAAATCTCTCAGATTTTTCTTTGCCTGGCTTATTGCGATTTTTTTACATGCCTTCTGGAATTTTTCCGTTCAGCTTAATTTCGTTTTTACAGTCTATAGTTTTCTGCTGATCACTGCTGCAATATTTGCTGTCTTCAAACTGCTCAATATCTCAAAATTTAAACCGGAATCAGAATTCGGGGACGAATCTATCATCCCCGATAAGAGTATCTATGACTGGTCTTATTACCTGCTCGTATTCATCTTTGTGATCATTTGCGGTTCACTTTCGCTTCTGATCACTTATGCTTTTGAGTCGATCCTTTTGTCCAGCGCTCTATTTCAATAAGATCCCTTTTTCATAGATCTTAATTCCGTCTCTTTGTAAACTAAAGAAATACATCCCCGCAGAATAAGACTGTGCTTCCCAGACTATTGAATGCTCCCCGGCTTCCTGATGACCTGATACCAGGTCAGCAACTTTTTGCCCTCTAATATTATAGACTGATAATTTCACTTCGCTATCATTTTGTAAATAGTAACTTATCTCTGTCTCCGGATTAAAGGGATTAGGATATATTCTCAATGCCTTAATAGAAGGAATTATCTCTCCATCAGTTTCCGAAGGAGGCAAAACTTCTATCATATCCACCATCAGGCACTCATCGTTTTGATCATCTCTTAAGATAGTTAATCTTACTGTATATGTCCCTTCTTCCTCAAATATCCATTCAGGCGACTGGTCTTCACTATCAATCTCTCCATCATAATCAAAATCCCATTGCCACTGCGCTATCTCACCCAGGGAAAGATCAGTGAATTGCACTGTCAGTGGAGCTTCTCCTTCCACTACATCACATTCAAAGTTTGCCAGTATCGGCAGATCATCAGGATCAGTTTCCACTGCTCCCATCTCCGGTGCTGTTCCTATATATTCATCCTCTGTCAGATCAATATAAGTGATAGACTCATATTCAAAAAGCGCTGTTCCGGCATTTATACAGGGTGAATCACTCTGCAGTGCCATAAAATTATCTTCTGGTGAGATAAAGAGTGGATCATCATCAATATTCCCATCCAGCCAGTTCACCACGACATTGTTATTAGTTACAATGCCATCTTCCCCGCCTTCAATATCGCAATAAGCAATGATTATCTCATTTTCCATATCATCCATGGAGAAGGTTAGTTCACTCGGTTCATTATTCCAGCATATTGTGTTCACAATCACCGGCACATCCACCATTGCCACATTATGATAAAATCTCAAAGCGCCTGCATCTGTACCTGTATTACCATAAAATGTGCAATTAAGTACATTTAGATGATCTGAATTATAAAAATACACAGCCCCTACATTTCCTGATGCACTGTTGCCAACAAACTGGCAGCCATCCAAATCTCCACTTGAATAGCTGAAGTATATTGCTCCCGCATGTGCCTGAGAACTGTTATTGATGAAATTGGTATTTGTGCAGGTTAAAGTGGCTTGAGAAGCGAATATTCCACCCGCTCTTCCATTAACGTCTTCTCCACCACAATAATTATCTATAAATTCACAATCTTCCACTACCAGATCACTAGCTTCCAGGTAGATTGCTCCTCCATAATCACCACCACTGTTTGATGATAATTCACAATTATATAAAGCTGGAGCTGAACTGTTTATAGCAAATATTGCTCCACCGGAAGTTGCCTGATTACCGGTTAATCGTAAATTCCTTAATACTGGTGAAGTACCATCGCAATTAATAGCTCCCCCCTGAAGTGGTGATCCACTATTAGTAATAGTAAATCCTTCCAGGATACTGCCCTCTCCTTCGCCGGTGTTAAAACTTATCAGTGAAGCATCTGAATAATTTCCCGCCAGAGTTGTATGGTAGATATCTGTTTCATCTCCTGTAAATATATAAGTTGAGGCAATTGTTATTGCTTTTCCCTCATAATTGATCACTCCATTATAGGTTCCAGGCTGCACGAGCACCGTATCTCCATCTGTAGATGCCAGTATTGCCAGTGAAATGTAATGATAACTCGCTGGCACATTTAAAATTGTTCCCCAAAGACATACTGATAATAACAAAAATAAAACTATTAAATTTCTCCGCATATTTCCTCCAGTTTTGTTTTTAACAAAATAAGTTTCACCTGTTTTATTTGTCAATTTCTATCTCCTGAAATTAAATACTCCCACTTTTTCTCTAATATCACTATAATTACATATAATATAATCAATTAGCCCTTCAGGTGACTTTCATCCAGAACAACAAGGTACGTATTGACATTATAATGTGAGTATGTGCTTTGTTGTTCTGGAGGATATATGCTTATAGTTTGTAAGGGGTTTTGTTGGGAAGTCTTAGAGAATTTGTAATTACCTGTTTAGTTAATTAATATCTCCCAGATATATTTTGCACTTTGGATCATTATTTTCCATCAAGAATTTCCTTAATGTTCTGGGATAAAGTTTATATTCCATGAGCTGTGAGATTTCCAACCACACAACACTTTCCTGCCAGGGGTCAGGTTCTGTCCCGTTCTGCGGAATACTGCCTTCTTTCAGTTTACATTCAAACATAAAATCAATCTGATGAGCACCATTATCAGTTTCAGCAAATTCATGGTTATCAGCCAGATATTCCCTGATATACAGTAATCTACCCACCTTAACTTCACAATCGATCTCTTCACGGCATTCCCGCTGCAATGCTTCCGGCATTAATTCATACAATTGCTGTCCCCCACCGGGAAGCACGTAAAATACTCCATTATGGTCTTTGCATTTTATGGTTAATATCCGGTTATTTTCAATAATTATTGCTTTTATGGAATTTCTGATCTTCTGCATAAAAAATTTGAGTTACACTCCTCTTTTTTCCGGTTCCCAGATATATTTATGTAATTGCAATTGGATGCGCACAGCAAGCCTGTCCTCTATTACCCAACTTACCAGTTCTTTGGGTTGCAAACGATCAAATACAGCCGAAAACAGGATCTTATAACCCCATAAATTGTTATACATGATAAATTCCCGGGCAAAATCATAATCAGCTTTGTCAGCAATCACAAATTTCAATTCATCTTTTCCTGGATCAAGATAAATAATATTTTCTCTAAGAAATGTGTCTTTATGTCCACTGGAGGGGCATTTCACATCCACAACATTGATCACATGTGGAGGTATTTCAGAGATGGGCAATGTCCCATTAGTTTCCAAAAGCACTCTGTAGCCGGTTCGTTCCAATGTATCTAACAATGCCGGCGTGTCTTTCTGCAGCAGGGGTTCTCCACCCGTGATCTCTACCAGATCAACCGGTTTATATTCTGATATAGCTTCAATAATTTCCGCGATGGACATTTCACTCTGGATTTCCTGATGAAACCGGCTGTCACACCAGTCACAATGCAGATTGCAGCCTGAAAGACGGACAAAGATGCAGGGCAGTCCGGCAAATGATGATTCACCCTGGATACTGAGAAAGATTTCGCAGACTTTCAGCATGATCAACTCTTGAACTTTTTGTTCAGTAAGGGAACGATTTCAAATATATCTCCCACGATTCCCAAATCAGCAATTTTGAAGATCGGGGCATCCGGGTCTTTATTAATAGCAATAATATAATCTGAGCTTTGCATTCCAGCCAGATGCTGAATAGCTCCCGATATTCCAAGTGCCAGATAAACTGTAGGTTTGATCGTCTTACCGGTTTGTCCTACCTGATGGGGATATTCCACCCAGCCGGCATCTACTGCTGCTCGTGAAGCTGCTACTGCTGCATCAAGTTTTTTTGCCAGTTCATACACCATTTGGAAGTTTTCCGGTGATTTAAGTCCTCTTCCACCTGAAATCACAAAGTTTGCTTCTGTAAGATTGATCTCCTGAGTAGCGTCAGCAATAAAATTCTCATATTCGCAGGTTTTATCAAGCTCAGGGAATTCTATTTTTTCTGAGATCAATTTACCAGTCCTTCCCGTCTCTCTGGGTAATGATTCCATCACTTTATGCCTTACAGTGGACATCTGCGGTAGATGGTCTGGTGTGATGATAGTTGCCATGATATTTCCGCCAAACGCTGGTCTGGTCTGCTTTAATAACCCAGTGGCACTATCTATCTCCAGTCCTGTGCAATCAGCAGTAAGCCCCGTATGTAAACTTACGGCTACGCGTGGGATAAATGACCTGCCCAGTACTGAAGCTCCTGAGAGGATAATTTCCGGTTTATATTTCTCTGCCAGGCTTTGCATGGCAGAGGCATAGTTTCTATCAATAAAATTTGTTAAATGCTTATCATCAACCAGGATTACTTCATCTGCACCATATTCAATCAGTTCCTGAACCAGGTTATCCACCTGATAGCCAAGCAAGACAGCAGTCAGTTTAGTGTTTCTTGCTTCTGCCAGTTCCCTGCCTTTACCCAGCAGCTCAAATACTACTGCGGCTACGTGTCCTCTCTGCTGTTCAGCAAAAACCCAAACACCCTTATATTGTGTACGGTCAATATCAGTTCTGCCATATTTACGGATCATGATAGCATCAAAAGGGCAGGCTTCCACGCAGGCGCCACACAGTACGCATTTATCAGTATCAATTTCTGCCAGTTTATCTACTATAGCTATGGCAGCATAGGCGCATGATTTTAGGCATGCATTACATCCAACACATCTTTGTTCTATAACTTCTATCATTATTATTACTCCCAGTCTCTATGTGATTAAAAGGTAAAGACCTGTGAATTTGTTTTCCAGTCAAGGATTTTCTACCTTGTATTCACTTAGGTATGCTTATAATCGTGATATCCATCGCCTGCCATTACCCTGAAAATAATCTCAGAACTTCTGGTTGACACGATATGCTATAGATAAAGTTTTGCCTTTCATATAATTTATCTTTCATTTATATGTTATTTGATTAAATTTATAATATATGGATATGAAGAAATAAGGTGTAAGCTCAAAAGGAGAATGAAATGAGCGAAATGGCAAAATTGAGAAATATTGGAATTAGTGCACATATAGATTCCGGGAAAACTACTTTGACAGAAAGGATATTGTTCTATACAGGTAGAATTCATAAGATACATGAAGTGAGAGGAAAGGATGGTGTAGGAGCCACGATGGATTCTATGGAACTGGAAAAGGAGCGCGGGATCACGATCTCATCCGCTACCACTAATGTATCCTGGAAAAAGCATGAGATAAATATCATTGATACTCCGGGTCATGTGGATTTCACTATGGAAGTGGAAAACGCCTTGCGCGTGCTGGATGGTGCGATTCTGGTACTTTGTGCCGTGGGTGGTGTACAATCTCAAACTATTACTGTGGTTCGTCAAATGCGCAGGCATCATGTCCCGATCATGGCATTTATCAATAAAATGGATAGAACAGGTGCTGATGCCTATAAAGTGCTTTCTGCACTGCACGAAAAGATGGGGATGAATGCCGTATTCCTGCAATTGCCAATTGGCAGCGGAGAGGATTTTAAAGGGATTATTGATCTTGTGACCATGAAAGCATTTTATTATAGTGGCCCTAATAACGAAAATATTCATATAGAAGAGATACCTCCTGAAATGCTGGATGAAGCCAGAAAGTATCAGGATCTTCTCTTTGAGAATGTTTCCATGTTCTGTGATACTCTCATGGAATCATATCTGGAAGGTCATCTTGATCTTGACCTTTTGCGCATGGCTATTCGCAAAGCGACTATTGCCCTTGAAATTGTTCCTGTATATGCCGGCTCAGCCTATAGAAATGTCGGAACGCGAGCACTTCTTGATGGGGTTATCCAATACCTGCCTTCTCCTGCGGACATTACCAATATCGCTTATGATATTGATCATCATGACCGCGAGATAGAAATCGAGAGTGATCGGGATAAGGATGTTGTTGCCATGGTCTTTAAAATTGAGAACCAGCAATATGGTCAGCTAACATATATCAGAGTATATCAAGGCACTATCAAAAAGGGTACTACTCTAATAAATTTAATTACCCGTAAAAAGGTTAAAGTGGGAAGACTTGCCAAACTGCATGCCAGCAATATGGAAGATATTGATGTTGCAGCAGCAGGTGATATTGCTGCCATCTTTGGTGTAGATTGTGCACTGGGTGACACTTTTGTTACCGGCAATGCTCATTTTTCCATGAGACATGCTTATATCCCTGATCCCATTCTATCTTTATCTATCACACCTTTAGATAAAAAGTCAACTGATAATATGTCAAAAGCGCTTAACCGTTTCACGAAGGAAGATTCCACTTTTAAATCTCATTTCGATGATGAAGCTTCTGAGACTATTATTTCCGGAATGGGTGAACTCCATCTGGACGTATATCTAGAAAGAATGCGCCGTGAATATAGCTGCAATATTCAGGTAGGTTCTCCTCAGGTAGCTTATCGGGAATCCATTGCCAAAGAAGTAAAATTTAATTATATTCACAAAAAGCAGTCCGGTGGTAGAGGACAATTTGCTCGAGTAGCAGGTATCCTTAGTCCTCTGGATGATGAAGACAGCCGCTTTGTTAATAAAATTACTGGTGGTGCGATACCTTCCAATTACATTCCTGCCTGTGAAAAGGGATTCATGAAATCTCTCTCCAAGGGTGGATTGGCTGAATTCCCCATTGTTCAGGTGGAAATGCTCATCAATGACGGCAGCTATCATGAAGTGGATTCCTCCCAGATGGCTTTTGAAATTGCCACTACCCATGCATTCCGCGAAACCTATAGAAAAGCTCAGCCTTATCTCCTGGAACCTGTTATGCAAGTAGATATCGAAACCCCTAATGAATTCCGCAGCAACGTGATGGGCAGTATCAATCAGCGCAGAGGATTGATACATGAAACAGAGATTGATGAACAATTTACTCGCATAATAGCTGAAGTACCGCTTGCCGAAATATTTGGATATGTTACTCTTTTGCGTTCTCTCACGCAAGGTAAGGTGGAATTTAATATGCAGTTCAATGCCTATAGAAAAGTTCCCATGAGTATTCACGAAGAACTTCTAAAAAAGATCAGACTCGATAAGTCATAAAATGAGTGATGGGTAAGATCGTGAGTCGGGAGTCGTGAGTCGTGAGTCGGGAGTCGGGAGTCGTGAGTCGGGAGTCGGGAGTCGTGAGTCGGGAGTCGTGAGTCGTTAGTCGATTGGTGACTGGCACCCCCACCAGGAC
>JAVCDJ010000155.1 GCA_030765845.1 Candidatus Stygibacter australis | reverse complement strand
CTCATTATTGCCGGATCTGAGACCGTATTTCTTAATGGCAGTGAATTGCAAAGAGGTGATGATTATTCTATTGATTATGCCGAGGGAAGCATCACATTTACCCAGAATAATTTCATTAGTTCGAGTGACAATATCTATGTGAAATATCAATATAGCGATGAAATTTACAGACAGCAGGTATATCTGCAGGATAGCCAGTGGAATATCACAGATAACCTTAGAATCGGTTCAGCTATATATTATCGTGCAGATGACAGTGATAATCCCCTTACAGTGGAATTTAATGAAAGCGATCTGGACAGTCTTCAGCAGGCTGGTGATAATGAAGTGTATGGAAATGGGATTTATCAGCAGGATACTGGTTTAGGTGAATATATTTTAAATCAGGACGGTTATTTTGAGTATGTGGGTCTGGATAGTACCGGAACTTATAACCTGAGCTTCCACTATGATGCTAGAGGAGATTATCTAATATCAGATGCTGGATATTATTATGCCGGCAGCGGAAATGGTGAATATTCTTTGGGAGTGAAATTACAGGCTCCCCAGGCTCAGGGAAATTACACGTTTTGGAGCAGATGGAATATTGGGGATATAGAACTTAAAGCAGAAACCATGCTCAGCACTGATGACCGCAATACTCTATCCTCAATAGATGATGAAGATAATCTGGGCTGGGCAGGAAATAGTTCACTCAAATATCAGAGGAAATCAGGATTTATCCGACCTCAAATGAAATTAAGCTGGAGTGGAAATACAGCTGAATTATTCAGTTTTGTACCCTTATCTTCTGCTGCTTATCTATATGAGACCGAAGCTTTACCGGATACCCTGGATAAACAGGAAATTAGTTTTTTTAGTGGTATTGATATCGGCAGGATATTTATTCCTGATATTGAATTGCGCCAGATCACTGCTGGAGTAGATCATACTCAAAGATATTTAGCCACCGGTGGGACTTTAGTGCAGTACTGGCTGTTGCCGGAAGTTAAATATCGCTATTTAAATTGGGAAAACAAGCTGCCCGATAGAAATGATGATTATTATAGCCACAATCTAAAAATGGCATATACTATCAGTAAATTTAAGCTGGGATATGAACTAAAAAGACTTGATAAAGAAATTGCCGGGATGGAATTTGCAAAAGCAGAAAATCTGGGTTACCTGGAACTTAAAACAAATTCCGGCAGCAACAGGCTCTATTGGGAAGAAGTTATCACCGATAGTGCACTCACCCACCAGCAAAAGATCAGCACCACAACAGGATTAAAAAGTAAATATAAAAGCTCCTCACAGCAGGTGGAATTAGTGCTTGCTCATCGCAGTGTGAAGGACAGCATTCAGACAAATTATGATATGGGAGAACTCAATTATAACGGTAGTCTGGGAAAAATGATTAATCTGGGGGCAAAATACCGTATCAGAAATCTTGATTTCTATCCTAAAGTGAGAGAACTTGTATATATTGGCTTCGAAGAAGGTAATTATAATGAGGATGGGGAAGATGACGAGGATGGCGATTATGATTGGCAGATAGTTTCCATTGATTATGATGATCCCAGCAAATCAATTGAGATCACATCTTCCGGGTTACTCAATATAAGACCTGCTGATCCTCTGACTGTTTTCTGGCAGAAAATGAAACTTGAACTGGAAGCTGCGATAAATGAGCAGTCAACTACTGATAATATTACAGAACTGTATCTCCTGCAGGGCTCAGAATTGCGCCAGGAGGATACTACGATCTATGGTACTCAGATCCTCAAGGGGCGCTGGTGGTATGACCTGATCAAGAACAAACTAAGCCTGCGGTTGATGAGAAGTGCAGAAAACCGCCTCGATAATCGCTATCAGGATGCAGAAAAAGTGGATATCTTTAATGATGAAGCTTATCTACACTGGAAATACTCCCGTACGCTGAAGTGGGAATTTTTCCTGGAGCACAGAGAAGAAACTGATACTCGCTACGACAGCAAACTGGAAAATTATGACTTTGCCTGTGAAACCAGAATATCTCCATCCTCGAAGATCAATTATAGTATCAGAGCAGAATATGGCTGGGAGGATGGCAGTGATACCACCGATGAGATCACCTATAGCCTCACCAAATGGGAATTGCAGCAAAATATAAACTGGTATCCAAAACGCACCAGTCGCTTGTTTGCCAGATTGAAATATAGATACAATAACCGCAAAGGAGAAGATTATGATATCTGGCTGGAAGAAAAAAGAGCCGGAAATGTATTCATCTGGAATCTCTCCTATGATTATAAAATGAACACCTACGTTAAATTTTCTCTTGAATATAAAGGAGATAAATATCCCGAAGAAGAGATAAGCCACGAATTCAAAATGCAGGCATCAGCAGAATTCTAATATTTATAATATTATATTAAACAAACAACAACCCAGATAAAATGCAATATTGAATAAATTATAATGATATCTGTACAAATTTACATACACTCGTTCACTTCCTGTCTTTTCAATTTATCTCATTATATATTATAGACCATATGTTACATTTATCTCATTTTATCCCATTTTAGGCGCTTTTTATCTTAAATATAAGAAATGCCATTATTTAACTATTTTAACTGTCTCAATTATCCTCCCTGTACCCTCCCTGTTGGTTCACTGTGGGTTACAAGTGTATCAATTTTAATCTTTACCAAATAAAATATCATTATTATTATTATATATTGCTGTAACGTTTCTACTGAATAAAAGTTTTTTCAGCAATTTCTCGGTTTTATCATCATACTTACCTAAAACATGATATTCTATTGCACCCATATCCTGCAATTTGTAACTGAAACTCAATTATGCTAATTTGGGGAGGTAGAGAAAAAAAAATTGCTATACAAAATTATCAAAATAACTGGGGTGGAATTTTAAAGGAAAGGGGAAAAATATGGATAGTATAAAAAAAGCATTGAAGACGGCATCACAATTGACAGAGCAGTTAGTAGAATCAGAAGCAGTCTTGGAATTCATTGAAGATCTTAGCCGCATGATTGTCGATGCATTTGAAGAGGGAGGCAAGGTGTTGATCTGCGGGAATGGGGGAAGTGCAGCGGATGCAATGCACTTTGCGGAGGAATTTACCGGCAGATACCGAAAGGACAGGCAATCATTACCAGTAATGGCTCTGGCTGATCCTACTCATATCACCTGTGTGGGAAATGATTATGGTTTTTCAGAAATATTTTCCCGCAGCGTGGAAGGCTGGGGTAAAGCAAGAGATGTTTTTATTGGCTTATCAACGAGTGGGAATTCTGAAAATGTACTAAAAGCAATGAAGAAAGCTGATCAACAGCATTTGCGGACGGCAGCACTGCTTGGAAAAGATGGGGGAGATCTCAAGGACATGGCAGAATTGCAGATAATTGTTCCTGGAATAACAACAGACAGGATACAGGAGCTGCATATGCTGATCCTGCATATAACAATTGAGCAGGTGGAAAGATTGATGTTTCCCGAAAATTACCTGGAGAGCTGATGCGACTGGTTATCCAGAGAGTGCTATCTGCCCAGGTGGAAGTGGCAGGAGAAGTAATAGCCAGGATTGGAAAAGGTTTGCTGGTGCTGGTAGGAATTGGTAAAAATGATGATGGCTCATCTATTGAGTGGTTGGCAAATAAGACAGTTGATCTCAGGATTTTTGAGGATGAAAACCAGAAAATGAACCTTGGTTTGCAGGATATTGGAGGTGAAATTCTGCTGGTCTCTCAATTCACACTTTATGCGGATTGCCAGCGGGGGAGACGTCCGGGTTTTGATCAGGCAGCTCTGCCGGAAATTGCGGAAAAGCAATTCGATGAATTTGTGCATGTAGTAAACAGTTTAGGAATTACTGCCCAAACAGGCAGATTTGGAGCAGACATGAAAGTGAGTTTGGTTAATGATGGACCTGTAACAATTATATTGGAAAAACAATGAAAAATATCATATTTGATCTGGGCAATGTACTGATAAATTATGACTTTGAGCTTTTCTTTGAGAAACTGGGATATAAAAGATATGAAAGATCACTAAAGGAAGCGCATGGTCCGATTTTTGCTTTTGAGTGTGGGGCGATGACTACAGAAGATTTTCTGAAGGAATTGCAGGCGATATATAAACCGGATATGGATGCTGAAGATTTTAAAGATGCCTGGTGTGATGTTTTCTGGGCAAATGATGAGTTATTGGATATCGTACCGAGATTAACATCAGAGCACAGATTAATGATACTTTCTAATAATGACGAACTGCATTTCCCTTATATCTGGGATAAGTATCTGAAACTGCATATTTTTGAGATGGAAAATATCATGATTACCAGCAGACTGGGATATATTAAACCCGATATTCGTGTATATCAGGAAGCAGTAAGCAGATATGATTTTGATTGGCAGGATTCAATATTCATTGATGATGTGAAAATCAATACAGAAGTTGCTGAGAAACTTGGTGCAAAAACGATCTGGCATCAAAATAATACTGAGACAATAGAAGCATTAAATAAAATCCTGGAGGATACCAGAGCTTAAGCAGAAAATATATCAGTAAGTTAAATTGATCTTAAGCCAGTAATTGGTCAACTCCCTGATAGTTTCATAAAACTCTTCAAAATTAACAGGTTTAACAAGATAACTATTAACTCCGAGTTTATAAGCCCTTTCGATATCAACAGCTTCATTGGATGAAGTCATAATAATAACTGGTAGATGAGCCCATGCTTTGTTGTTTTTAATAATTTCCAGCAATTCTAAACCATCCAGGCGAGGCAATTTCAGATCAAGCAGAATAAATTTTGGTAAGCTGATATCATCATTTTCATTAAAATAATTATCAATAAATTCTAATGCTTCAACTCCATCTTTGGCGATGTGGATTTCAGGGGAAAAATCAGTTTTCTGAAGAGCACGTTTTACCAGACGACTGTCGTTAGGATTATCTTCTACAACCAGGATATCAATCTGTGGAGTCATTTGTCATTCCTTGGTTAATTTCATCTTCATTTTTTGGAAGTGAGATATAAAAAGTGGCACCTTTATCGGGTTCACTTTCTGCCCAGGTACTTCCACCATGTTTTACTACGATTCGTTTTACGATTGATAATCCAACACCATAACCATCAAAATCTTCTGAAGCGTGCATTCTTTGAAAGACTCCGTAAAGCTTATCAGCGTAGTTCATATCAAATCCCACACCATTATCTTTCACATAGATCAGATGGCTTTTATCTTCTGATTTATAGCCAACCTTAATAATAGCAATTTCACGTTGGGAAGTGAACTTCACTGCATTGGAGATAAGATTGGTAAAGACAATATTCAATAAACCTAAATCAGCCATTAAAGTTGGAATATCATCAATTTCCAGCTTGATCTCACGATCGGGGACATCTAAGGTAGAAGCAGTAAATATCCTGGAGATCATTTCTTTGAAATCTATCATAACCGGTATAATGACTTTTTTACCCAGACGGGAGAATTCCAGCAGATCACTAATCAACTGGTTCATCATATCTACATTATTTTTGATCAGGAGTAAATATTCCTGTCCTTCCTTATCGAGTACATTCTGATAATCTTCAAGCATGATCTTTGTGAACCCTTTGATTCCCCGCAAGGGAGCTCTAAGATCATGAGAAACAGAATATGAAAAGGATTCCAGCTCTTTATTAACTGATTCCAATTGCTTATTGACCTGTATCAATTTATCACTTGCATTATTCATATCGTCCATTAAAAACATTAAAGCTTCCTGAGAGGATGCCAGGCTATCAGTTCTTTCCTGTACAGAGTTTTCCAGGTTCAGTCGATATTTATTGAGTTCAAGTTCATTTTCCTTTCGAGTTGTGATATCATAGATAGTTCCTAATACACTCAATGGTACTCCATCAGAATTAAATTCAGATACTTTTCCCCAGGCATGCAGCCATTTCCAGGAATTATCATAAGCCTGCAATCTGAATTCTATATCCAGCATATCTGTCTGTCGCAGCAGTAATTTGTCAACTTCCAGTTTAAATTTGTTTCTATCTTCCTGATGGATAAGATCAAATTCATAAATACCAGTTAATTGTTCGAGAGGGAAATCCAGGATATTTAGAAATAGATCATTCATGATCAGCTTCAAATTCGTTAAGTCAATACCCCAGACCGTGGCATTACTGGCATCAAATGCCATGCGAAGCTGTTCTTCATTCTCTTTTAACTCATGTTGAGAATGTTTGAGTTCATTGATTTTCTTGATCAATTTCTGGTTCATCTTATCTATTTCTGCTGTTCTTCTTTTTACTTCGATTTCCAGATCTTTATTTACCGTCTCAACGTTACTTCGCTCTAAATCGAGTAAATGACGCGAATAAAAATCACCTCGCGTATAGTATTCAATGAAATAGCTCCCGATCATCAGAGATAAATTGGCTGAAACAAGAAAGAATCCATTAGCAAAACTCACTTCCTTTGGGATATTCAGGAAATGATAATCCACGATGAAATAAATGATCACTAGCAATGTACCGCTTATAGTGGCATAAATGTATCGCAGTTTGATGAGGAAATAACCGTATAATAAAACAAGGATCAAACCGACATAATAATCCTGAGCAATGAGTGTAGAACCAGAAAAAAGCATACTAATGATCCCACCGCCAGCAAAGAAAATGGAGATGACAATTATGGTCTGCCAGATTTTCTTAAACCACTTGAAAAAAGAAATCAGTGTGGTTATCAAAATTATCGGACAAATTAAAAAGAAACGGATTTTCAATAAGAAAGGGAATATCTCAGGAGCAAGTCTTATATCCACCAAAGCAAAGGCTGAATACATCAAAATCCCGAAAATAAATGATATACGGATAAACACTATTGACGAGTTGAAATGTTCATCAGAGTATTTCTTCTCCATGAGTTCTGCATAATAGCAGGAAAATAGGAGAAAATGGTTCTCGAAAAATTGTAGCTTAGGCTTTTTAAAATAAGCAAAGCAGTATTAACTGGCTTTATTAGTCAGTAAACTGATAAAATTAGATCTTTATATAATTATATGTGATTTTGGGCGTGTTCCGACATGGAGTTGATAT
>JAVCDJ010000154.1 GCA_030765845.1 Candidatus Stygibacter australis | reverse complement strand
TACATGATAGACGATTGCCTTGAGGTAGAGAAGCAGATAAACCGGATCGCAGAAAGAATTAATATTACTGAAGAGCATTTTCCCTTCGCTGAGATGATAGGGCAATATGACTTTGACGAAAACGAAATTTACATACTGCTCGAGCTGATCTGGAAAGAACTGATCAATTCAAGCTGCAAAGTCGCTGACTTATTGAAGTTGATCAGCATGGACTTTCCCGGTTTATATCTGAACAGAAAATATTTTAATCAGGATGCCAAACTTGTGAAGAATGGACTTATTGTATTGATGCTGACCGGCAATGAAGAAATAACAATGAATACCTTCGTGAGAATAAATCCGAACATTGAGAAAAAAATATTAACTGCCTAAAAAAGGAGATAAAAATGGCTGAAAACCAAACTGGCGAATCTTATGAGACTGCCGTCAAATTTATTGGGATCAAATCTGAAAATGAAGGTGTGAAAGCAGAATATGAATATTTGGCAGAAAGATACGGAATACCAAGACTGCAATGGAGAAAACTCAAGCAAACCTGTATTCCCTACAATGATAAAAGATATGATATTATCAAGATCAAGTTGCTGGATGATTCCATAGTGGAAATCTACTTCGATATCACGGAGTGGTTTGGGAAACATGAATAATCAGGATTTCCAGTATTTAAATTATTTTCAGGATTAATCCTGTTAATTTCTTCCATCCTGAAAATCCTGATCAAAAAAAGGAGTACATAATGGGAAATGAAATTATCTCAATGCTCATAGATGGTATAGAGGTGCAAGGGAAAATTATTTATCGATCTTCACAAGATATTAATGTTGAAATCACTAGACCTTACAAAAATTTGATAACAGGGTCTCATATCCCTTATTTTGCGATGGGGGTTCATAATTTCAAAGGAGAGTATGGTGATAAAAGAGCATTAGAATTCTTGAACGAATTGTACGAGATTGGAAAAGATATTGAGAATATTTTATTAATCGCGAAACAACGCTTGTTAAATAGTGATGAGGAAGCAAAATAACCACTCATTTTACATTTTCAATTTTCAATTATTCTCCCTCCTTCACCCCCTCGTTCCCTCAAGCAGTCATGAAGTCCAGCAGTCAAGTAGTCATGAAGTCAAGCAGTCATTTTTCAGCCGAAAAAACTCTTGCCAAGAAATAATAGGTTTAATTGTTATGATTTTGATTTATTAAAAAATAAATAGCTACTATGCTATAGTTTAATTAATCTAATAGTAAGAATATAATATAAAGGATATTGCTATGAAAGAGATTAAAGGGAAAGAGAAAAATATTCGAATGATGATGGATAAGACAAAATTCTCAATTGATTATTATCAAAGAGAATATAAGTGGCAAAAGAAGCACTTGCAAGAGCTAATTGAAGATTTGACTGGAAAATATTTAGAAAGCTACCAAGATACTGATGAGAGAACTGATATTGAGAATTATGATAATTATTTTCTTGGTTCAATAATAATTTGTGAAAAAAATGGGGCTAGATATATAATTGATGGTCAGCAAAGGTTAACAACATTAACTCTTTTGCTGATATTTCTGAAAAACAAACTGATGAATGATAATCAAAAGGTAAAATTATCTAGTTTAATATTTTCAGATGTATATGGTATTGAAACCTTTAATATTAACGTAGAAGAAAGAAAGGAGTGTATGAATTTTATTTTTAACAATGACGCTTTTGATACTAGTAATATGACAGAATCAGTACAGAATATTCTAGCACGGTATGATGAGATAGAGCAACTAATCCCTGAAGAAATTAATGATCAATCTTTACTCTATTTTAGTGACTGGTTATTGCAAAATGTTTACTTCGTAGAAATAACTGCGTATACTGATGAAGACGCATATTCAATATTTGAAGCTATGAATGATAGAGGACTTTCACTAAATCCTTTAGATATGCTAAAAGGTTTTTTACTTGCTAATATAACAGAAGGAGAGAAGAGAAATAAAGCAGTTGATATCTGGAAGGATTGGTCAAAACGGCTGAGAGAATTAGGAAAAGAAGAAAACACAGATGCATTCAAAGCCTGGTTGCGGAGCCAATATGCTCAAACCATAAGGGAACGAAAACGCAATGCAGTTCCACGGGATTTTGATAGGATTGGTACTGAATTTCACCGTTGGCTAAAGGACAATACTGATCTACTGAATTTGAGTGATAGTACATGCTATTATGATTTCATTAAAATAAATATGCAGTTTTATCTTAAGCAATATTTAAGGATAAAAAAAGCATCTATGGAACCTGCATCAGGGTTAATGCCAATTTATTATAATGCCAAAATGAACTTCACTATGCAATTCCCCTTACTTCTCGCTCCACTGATTACTGATGATTCAGAGGAGATCATTAAAAAGAAACTTCTTGCCGTAGCAATATTTCTTGATATAATTATTGCTCGAAGAATCTGGAATTTCAGAAGTATCACCTATTCCACTATTCAGTATTCTATGTTCAATATCATAAAAGATATACGGGGAAAATCTCTACAAGACTTAGTCCAAATCCTTGTAAATAAATTAAACGAAGAACCGATTTCTTTTGCCGATAATGATAGATTGTACTTGCATCAACAAAATCGACATAATATCCACCATCTGCTATCTAGAATTACAGATTTTATTGAAACATCCTCTGGTATGAAAAGTAGATATGCTGATTATATAGAAAAGGGAAAGGATGGCTATGAAATAGAACATATCTGGGCTAATCATCCGGAACGACATATTAATGAATTTCCACATTCATCTGATTTTGCAGAATATCGCAATCGGATTGGGGGATTACTGCTCTTGCCGAAGAGTTTTAATGCGAGTTACAATGATTTAACTTATGCAAAAAAATTACCTTATTACTTTAGCCAGAATCTTCTTGTCAAGTCATTGCATACTGATTGTTATTCTCATAATCCAGGTTTTATTCGCTTTTATAATGAAAATAACCTGTCATTTAGGCCATACAAGTTATTCAATAAAAACGAACAAGATGAGAGACAAATACTTTATATGAAAATTGCTGAAATTATCTGGTCACCGGATTCAATAAAAAAAATTCTTTAATTTAATCTTATGCTGATATTATAAATAAGAGATCCAATTATTCATTACACCTTCGCCCCTTCGTTTATTCCCCAGCTCTGATTACATTATATTACATTACATTTAATTTTACATTTTACATTTTAAATTTAAATCTCCCTTTCACCCCCTCCTTCCCTCAATCAGTCATGAAGTCAATTATTCTCCCCATCACCCTTTCACCTCTTCACCTTTTCGCACCCTCGTTTTCCAGAGAAGCCTATTCGGAAAAAACACTTGCATAATTAATATTAAAATGATTGTTTGGTTTGTATTAGGAGTTGATAAATGAATGAAATACTGCAAGATATTAGAAAGAAGCTAGTAAAGGGTGCATTTCAGAATGAAGAACAGGTGCGTTTTTCTCTTGTTGCCAGGATATTATTAGCTTTAGGATGGAATATCTGGGATCCGAATGAGGTGGTTACTGAGTATCCGGTAAAGAAATTTCCTAAGACAAAAGAAGAAAGCGGAAGGGTCGATATTGCATTATTTATGAATAATCATTCTGATAGAACCCCCGAAGTATTTCTGGAAATAAAAGCACCAGGTAAATTAACTGGAAATTATTCCGCTTATGAAGAGCAGCTTCAAAGATACAATTATTATGACCGCTCTGCCATTAGCATTTTGACTGATGGGGTTGAGTGGAAATTTTATCTGCCATCTGCCGGAGGTTCATTTGATCAGAGATTGTTTAATGACTTTAATCTGAAAGATGATGATATTGACTATATAATAATTACCTTGAAGGAAGTACTACTTAAGGATAATTTCCGTAGGAAAGCTATTCAATCCGGTGAAAGAATGCTTGAGGAAATGAAGCTTATAAATATGTTAGCAAAAGTGAAAGGGGAAGCTCAATCCATAGCAAAAAAGATGGGTGATTCGTGTTATGAGGTTGCACAGAAGCTATTGAAGAATAAATATGGGAGAATGATTTCGCTGGAAGAGATAGAGAAATTCTGGGAAAGAAAAGTTTTTACATTACCCTATCTAACTAATGAGGAAGAACCTGAACAGCAGACAAAAGGAACAATAATAGATTTGGATAGCTTTGATCCAGCAGGAAAGAAACCGAAACGTGTGTTTATAATTACTAGTTGGACTGAAGTTAATTCATGGAGAAGAGTATATCTAGCGGTTTGTTTTGAGCTAATTAAAAGACATCCAGAAACAGATCTGGAAGGATTTTTATCAAAGATTAATAGATGGAACAAGAATTCAAGTATATTGGCTTTGGAAAATGGAAAGTTTTTGCACGCACATCTTAGTGCAAAAGGTTGTATAAGCCAATCTATAAGATTTCTGAAATTGCATGGATATGAAGTTAAAAAATGTTTGAAGATCGAGATATAGAAAATAATATTATTGTAATTTTGTAATGATAGTAACAGGGGTAGAAATGGCAATAGAGAGTTTGATTGAAAATATTTCTTATGAAACAATAATAGATTTCTTTCAAAGTAAGGCAGAAGGGTTTCGTGAATCTCGGGAAGATTATAGTTCATATTTACCTGAAGATGAGAGATTTGACGAATTTTTGAAATTGGGGTTGATCAGCACTTTAAAAGATGAAGAGATTGGAGTCTTTGCAGGTAAGATTTTGGGGAGTATATTACAGAAATCCTGCCGAAAGCAGCAATATGATATAGTAAAGAAGGTCATTAAAGATGAGAATCTTGATGCTGCTTTAGTTGTGTTTTTTGATGATGATGGACATTTCAGGTTTAGCTTTATCAAGGTGAATTATCTTGGAAGTAGAAGAGGATTTACAACATTTAAACGATATAGCTTTTATATTGAACCTGACAGGGCAAACAAGACATTCAGGCAGCAGATAAAGAAAACAGTTTTTTCATCCATAAAAAATATTTTAGCTGCATTTTCTATTGAAGAAGTAAGTTCAATGTTTTATATTGAATTCAAACCTCATTTTGATAGACTTGTTTTAAAGGTATCCGGTTCTGGTTATATTGAGAAGCAAGTGCGAGAGGAATTTGCTTTATTATTTGTGATCCGGCTCATTTTTATTGGATTTGTTCAGAAGAAAGGCTGGCTTGGTAATAGAATAGATTTTATTCAGAGATTCTGGCATGAGTATGAGGATTTCAGTAATCAGAAAGGTATTAGTGACGAATTCTATCAGAAATGGATTGCGCCACTCTTTTTTGAAGCCTTCAAGAAACCACCTGGTCACAAAGTGCAATATCAGCATAATCATTTTTGTAAAGAAACTGAGGATATATTGCAGATGGCTCCATATCTAAATGGTGAGTTATTTGAAGAAAAAGAAGGAGTTGATGATAAAGGATATTATTTACCAGATGAAGATGTTAAGGCATTTATAGAATTTCTATTTCAATACAATTTTACAATTGAAGAAAATACCCGCTATGATGAAGAACTCGAATTAAATCCTGAGTTTTTGGGGATTATATTTGAAAAGTTGATCAATAAAGAAATGGGAGCAATCTATACTCCGAGAACTGAAGTTGATCTAATGTGTAGATTATCATTGAGTAAATGGCTGGAAAAACATGTGGTTCTCGAAAAAAGTGATTTGTACAAACTGATCTTTGGGGTTGAGGAAGAACGGGAAAGTTTGGAAATCATTCCTGCAAAAATTACATTGATATACAGATTATTGGAAGACGTTAGGGTTTGTGATCCTGCAGCAGGATCAGGAGCATTTGAAGTGGGTATGCTGCAGGTAATTGATGAATTGCTGGAATTTCTGGGTGAATTACCAACAGCACCGGATGAACTAAGAGAAAATGATAGTTACAACAGAAAAAGAAAAATTATCTCTCGTAGTCTATATGGTGTGGAAGTAAAACAATGGGCGGTTTGGATAAATCAATTGAGACTTTGGCTTGTACTTTTTATTGAAATGCCGGATGAGGAGAGGTTAAGTTCTTTACCTTTATTGCCAAGTTTAAATTTCAAAGTTTGCCAGGGTGATAGTCTCGTTCAAAGAATTGGTAATAAGATATTTCCTCTGCATGGTTTTGCTAAAATATCGAGATATTTAAAGAAAAAAATCCGTGATTTACAATTAATGAAAAAAGACTATTTTGAGAATGTAAGACACGACCGGGGAATGATCAAACAGGAAGAAAAACTTATCTTTGCAGGTATATTAGATGAACAGATTGAAGAAATCATAAAGAAGATTAAGAAGAAGAAAGAAGATATTAGATATTACCAAGAAGGAAAACAATATGCACAACAAGACCTTTTTGATAATGGTCAGTCAGTTCAAGAAAAAATAGGATTAAATAAACAAGTCGTTGAAGACATTGAGCAAGAAGTATTGGAATTGGAAAGAAGAATAAATGAGTTGAAGAAAGAAAAATCCAATTTAGCAAAAAATGACTACTTCATCTGGAATATTGAGTTTTCAGAGATATTTTATATGAGTTCTGCATAATAGCAGGAAAATAGGAGAAAATGGTTCTCGAAAAATTGTAGCTTAGGCTTTTAAAAATAAGCAAAGCAGTATTAACTGGCTTTATTAGTCAGTAAACTGATA
>JAVCDJ010000153.1 GCA_030765845.1 Candidatus Stygibacter australis | reverse complement strand
CTGAGCCAGGATCAAACTCTCCATTATAAATTTCTGTATCCTAAACTCTCACTCATCATACACTTCTATTTTTTTTCTTTCACTTATAAAGACCAGAGCCAAAAGGCCCACCCCGCATCAGCAAGGTTTGGCAAACATCAATGATACCCCTTTTCATGTCAATAAATTTATTTTATTTATTAACTTTTTATCACTTTTTTTGGACAACCTATTTACCTAATTTCTTGATATATAAGAAAATCTAATTTTTTAATCTTTTTTCCCGTATTATCAACTATCTCTTCTTTTTTCAAGAATTTTAGTAAATCTATAAGAATTTCCCAGCTTTCACTTGACACTTCTCACGTATTGCAGAATTTAAAAGGAAAGGGAAAAAATTCAGCGAGGTAAAATTATGAGCAGACAATTACAGAAAATGAAAAATCGGATCGGGCTGGCTCCCGGTACAATGGTGCATATAGGCAGTCAGAAAGCCGAATCCACCGGAATATCTCTGATTGATTATGATCCTGCCACTGTCACAGAAAAGAAGCTTAATTCAATCAATGAAGTATTTCCTTCCTTTCAATCTGAAATTATCTCGTGGACTAACATCGATGGCTTGCATAATATGGAACTTTTTACTGAGTTAAGTAAAGAATTGAAGCTTCATCCCTTGCTCATGGAAGATATTCTTGATACAGGTCAAAGACCCAAACTGGAAATTTATAGCGATCATCTGCTGGTAATTCTGAAAATGATAACCTGGAATGACCAGGACAAACGCATTGATTTTGAACAGGTCAGCTTTGTACTTGGTAAAAACTATCTCCTTTCTTTTCAAGAGCATCAGGGAGATGTGTTTGAACATGTGCGTCAACGTATCCGCAATCCTCAAAGCCGTATCCGCAAAATGAAAACTGACTACCTGCTCTATTCTCTGCTGGATGCCATCGTGGACAGTTATTTCCTAATGCTCAGCACAGTTGGCGACCAGATAGAAGAATTGGAAGAAGAGCTAATCGAAAATCCCTCCAACGATATTCTCTCCACCATCCATCATCTCAAACGTGATGTCCTTTTCCTCCGTAAATCAATCTGGCATCTACGGACTGTGATCAGCAATTTGAATCGTGAGGATTTTCAATATATCACACCCGAACTGCATACTTATCTGAGAGATCTATATGATAATACAGTGCAGGTAATGGATACAATAGAAACCTATCGTGAGATCATCTCAGGGATGCTGGACATATATCTTTCCAGTCTCTCCAATCGCATGAACCAGGTAATGAAAGTTCTCACTATATTTGCTGCCATTTTCATCCCACTCACTTTTGTAGCCGGAGTTTATGGCATGAATTTCCATTATATGCCGGAGCTTAGTTATAAATGGGCATATCCCATCTGGTGGGTATTTGTGATCATTATCACCGTCGGGATGGTTATCTATTTCAAGAAAAAGAAATGGATGTAAAAGCTTCGCAGAAGTAAAATCATCAACCGCCCCTACCTTGCGAATGGTCGCCAGACCTCCGCAATGGTAGCATCATCCTCCGCCATTATTACATCTTTTGAAACCCTAAACAAGCTCAAACTGCCCAACCATTTCAAAGGCACAAGACCATTTGAAAAGTCTTATCTTCTCCACCGCCCTCACCTTGCGAATGGTTGTCAGACCTCCGCAATGGTAGCCACATCCAACGCCTTAATTACATTTTACAAAATCCAAAACACATCACAAATCCCTCACTTCATCAAAACTATTTTTCTCCACTGCCCCTTCTGCTCGTCTATATCCAGCCTGATGAAATAAATTCCAGAGCTTACTTTACGCCCTGCATTATCTGTCCCCTGCCATACTAATTTCTGCTCTCCTGCTGCACGTATTTCGTTTAATAGAGTTCTCACTTTCTGTCCCTTCACGTTATAAACTGCCAGTTTCACCTTGCCTGACTGCTGAATATAAAAAGCTATTGTCGTCTCTGGATTAAAAGGATTGGGATAATTGCTAATTTTACATTCTTGTCCGCCTGGGTGGATTACATTTTCAATTTTAAATTCGTCAGTCTCGACCATCCCATACTCAAAAGCTCCCATATCAGGTGTTGAACCATAATATTCATCTTCATCAACATCTATCAGTACCGTATTAATAAATTCATAATAATCAATACCTGCGTCAATACAGGGTGAATCCTCCTGCAAAAGATAGCTTTCATTCTCTGGGTCAACAAAAAGCGGATCAGCATCAATATTACCCTCCATCCAGAAGACATTGGCATTATCATTTGTTATCAAAGCATCAATCCCACCTCCAATATCACTGTATCCGACCATTATTTGATTTGCCACACCAATATGATAGGAACACACTTGATGAGGGAGATTTTCCCAGAGTATACTATTTAATATCATTACCGATGAATGTTGAATACAAAAAACACCTCCACCATTGATTAAAGCCATATTGTGGATCAAACTTGATCTCACCAGGCTTAGATTTGAGGAATTATTTAAGTAAACTGCTGCTCCGCTATTTGTGGCACTGTTATTTGCGATCAATACATTATCAAGAAAAGGATCGCATAAATAGGCATATAATCCGCCCCCATAGTCTGCTGAATTATTAATGATCTCTCCTCCTGTCATAGTCATATTCAGATAAGAGCCATAACAATATATTCCCCCAGCTCTATCCGCAGAATAGTTTCCCTCAATAGAAGAATCGATAATTTCTAAATTCACAGTTCCTTCACAGCAAATGCCTGCTCCATACCCCAGGCAGACATTATTTCTAATAATAACATCTTCCAGATGAATATCTCCATTGCTATATATTCCACCACCATCATTGATAGCATAATTTTCTTCTATCACAACATTATCAAGATCAGCGCTTCCATAAGCTACATATATTCCTCCTCCAATGCCTTTTTCTGCATCAAAGGATAGATTATAGCTTATTTCCACATTCTCCATTTCCAGATTTGAATAATGACCATAAATCCCTCCTGCACCTACAGAAGAATTATTGGTGATTATCACATTATATAATACTAAATGTGATCCTGACTGACTATATATCCCTCCACCATCAAAAGAAGCATAATTATCTCTGATGGTTACATTCTCTAAATATAAACTCGCATCATTCTCACATAGAATTCCACCCCCAGCATTATATTCCCCGTTTATTAAGGTTGCATTCATGAGCGATACGCATTGGTCATCATATATTCGAATAACCGAGGAAGTATTCTCTGCATCCAGGATCACAGAATCTTCATCTTCACCTGATAAAATGACGTAATCTGGTATTTCTACGGGAAATACTTCATTATTAGCTGAAGGACTATAAATACCTGGTAATAAGTGTATTGTGCGCACATGCGAACTGTCTGCCACGATTTTCGTGCTGGCATGATGAATAGTCTGCAAAGGCTGGTCAGGGGTATAGCCATTATTACTATCATCCCCATCAGGACTCACATACAGATCTATTTCCCAGGGGTTATGAAGACCATGCTGGATACTGAAAGTGAAATTGTCTAATGGAGACGCATGAAATTCCTCTGGTTCTGATACTGTAAAAGTATCTACATACACTGATATTTCTATTTCTGAATATATATCATTTCCTGAATCGCTATCGGTCAGATTGTTATCGTAAATACTGCATAAATACTCATTGCTGAATACTATAAGCCCGGTATCACTACATGCCAATCCACCACCTGTGTTTCTTCCTGAATTGTTTTTGATTGTTACACTTTCCAAAACTAATTCAGAATTTTGACAATATATTCCTCCCCCTGCATCATTAGCATGATTATCGCTGATAATTGTATTATTAATGCTCAAATTGGAATAACTACAATAAATTCCTCCTCCCCACTGAGGAGATTCATTATTCTCTATGATCAACGATTCCAGTACAGAATCCTGCACATACCAGCATATTATGCCGCCCCCGCAATAAGCATACCCATTCCTGATCGTAAAACCAGCTAATTCACTATTACTGCTGAACTGCACAACATTGAGTTCTTCATTGCCATCAATTACTGTCTGATATATATAACTGGTATCCTGAGTTGTGCAAAACCATGAGCCTACAGTTATTCCTTTCCCATTAAAATTGATATTCTCCAAATAAGTTCCAGGTGCCACGAGTACACGATCTCCATCAACTGACTCATCAATCCCTTCCTGGATCGTTGCATAGTCTTCTGGCACATTAATGGTTACTGCCCCAATTCCAATTGCCAGTAAACAAAATACTAACAATATCACCGGCTTCATTCGTCCTCCAATTTATTGATCTCCTTGCTAACTGAGTTAACCTTGTTAACATTGTTGACAAAAGACTTCTGCTTACTTCATCAGTATGATCTTCTTTATCAATCTATCCGTTTTGCTTTGAAGCCGCACAAAATATACTCCAGAACTCACCGGATTACCTCTATCATTTCTGCCATCCCAGATTAGACCATTTTCTCCTGCGGACATAATCTCATCAGCCAGTACCTTCACTATTTGACCTTTCACGTTATAAACTGCCAGTTTCACATTTCCTGGCTGCTGCACATAAAATACTATTGTCGTTTCTGGATTAAAGGGATTAGGGTAGTTAACCAGGTAATTGAGTACGGGTATAATTTCATCTGGTTCCTCAGCATTAGCGTCATGTTCATAGCAGCCCATATCTGGTGCCAAGCCAGAATATTCAGCTTCTCCAATATCTACCAGCACTTCATCAAGCCATTCAAACCAATCAATCCCGCTATCCACGCAGGGCGACCAGGAAACCAGTCTATAATCACCGGCTTCGGCATCGACAAATATCGGGTTAGCCTCTATATTGCCCTCCAGCCAGTTGATTTCCACATCATGAGTATTCCAGATACTGGCTTCACCTCCTCTTATATCGCTATATGCCACCAGCAGCGGATCATCAAAATCCTCTGATTGATTTGTCCATAACTCCACTTCTGAGTTATTATAGCAGATACAGTTTATAAGCTTCAACCCGGAATGCGTGTCGCAATGAAGCACATATCCTTCCACACAGTTATTATCTGCTATCGTAGTATTTGTGATCAGTATTTCAGAATAGCTTTTTGATTCCAGACAGCCATCTGATCCCCATTCTCTCAGAAATGATGTATTACCGGTGATCTGGCAGTTATTAACTATTACTTCTGAATCATTTGCATAGATCGCACTACCGCTGTAACTTGAATTATCATGTATTTTCACATTTTCCAATTCACAGCGGGATTCATTGTAAACATTCAGAGAACCACCGTACACATGATTCACATTATCTCTCAGCACGGCATTCTCTATTCTCAGATCACTATTATCCAAATAAACTGCTGCTACATAAAATTGATTAAGTACAGCAGCATCAATCAAAGTATTCCTAATCGTTAAATCCCTTATGCAGCAGCTATCCACTTCGATATAATAAAAGATCATACTGCTGCCTTCGGCATCAAGAACTGTAGCTTCTGCTCCTGCTCCACAAATATTCACTTTGCTAAGCCCTACTATAGGAAACACTTCATCACTCGAATTATTCCCATAAACTCCTGCTGCCAGGTGTATCGTCAGCTCTTCTTCTCCTGGAATTATTTTCCGGGCTGCCATATCAAGTGTTTTCAAAGCCGATGCCCATGATAGCCCACTACTAGAGTCATCACCATCTGGTGATACATATAGATCAGCATTCTCCTGCTCCAACAAGCCATGCAAAATATCAAATTCCAGATCATTAACAGGATATACATAAGCCCCAGTAGCCATAGCCACCGTCATTGTATCAAGATATACTGTACCTGATCCATACTTACTATAGACATCATCACCCAGTATTGCCTGGTTCATATAAATACTATTCAGATCTACTGAATCCATAACTGCTGTACAATTGCTCCAGTACAACCCTCCCCCCAGCACTCTTGCTCGATTATACCTGATACTGTTTCCAGAAATAAGACATCCTTCTGATCCGATTTCAGAGATACCTTTTGATATTCCGGCTCCAGTTTGAGCAATATTGCCTTCAATAATATTATCAGAGATTATTGCATAATCTGAATCACTGCAATATATTCCTCCACCATGAATAGAACTGTTTCCAGTCAGGAGATTATCCGCTATTGTTATTCCTTCTCCACCTCTCAGTGATATACCCCCACCAGAAGAAGATGAACTCGAATTCTGGTTTATCTCATTTCCGCAGATCACACCTCCCTCACATCGATCTGAGTAAATACCACCCCCTCCTCTCGGTGAAGAATTTCGCTCTATTAAATTATTGTTCAGCTGAAAATTTTCACATAGCTTGTAACAAATACCACCTCCATCGCTTTCAGAGCTGTTACCTGCTATTATGTTGTTTTCTATTGTGCTGCCCGTATCATAATGGCAAAATATTGCTCCTCCATCCCCTGTGTTCCGATCTAAATCATAAGCTTTATTAGCAATGATCTCATTATTGGCTATCACAATAACTGAGCCATTCAAAGATGCGATCGCGCCACCATTACCTGCCAGATTATCGCTCAATCGGCAATTGGTTATCACCACACTTAAGCAGCTATCTGCACGTACTGCTCCCCCGCAATTAGATTGCATTTCTTCACCAACTGCCTTGCCATATTCCAACCGGTTGTATGACAATACATTATCAATACTGGCATCACAGTGATCAAATAATATTCCACCCCAGCCTCCAGCCGGAGTGCTGATATCACTGAACCCAGTTGTATCACTCACCGTCCAGTATATCGAATCAGTAATTGTCCCTTCAGATTGCAAACTTCCATACACAGTTAAACTATAATTATAGATAAATATGATCTCCACTGCCGGCTCAATCTGCAAGCATTCTCCATTGGCAATAGAAATATTATTATGGATCATATAAGGCGAACCTGCCTCAGTCCAGACGCCATTCACCTCGCCACCCAATATTATAGTTTCACCCATCAGCCCACAGATCATAAATAGTGTAATCCAAAATATCAAAACTCTCATTCGCAATACTCCCTAACAATTAATCGGCAATTCATTCCATTTAAGTCAATCATTTCATCAATACTATATCTCCCAAAATAAGCTATACGTTAAGGCGATGTACTCATCAGAAACGCCTGCCCCGATTTGTCGGGGACTTGAGGGCAACAGATATTACCTGGATACTATCCAAACTGCCAACCAATCTTAAGTCAATCCGGAAATACCATCTTAACTCAATATACCTCGCACTTTATTTCATTAGCATGATCTTTTTATTCACTACTTCATTTCTGCTCTTTAGTCTGAGAAAATATACTCCTGAACTCACTTTCCTGCCGTTCTCATTCCTGCCATCCCAGATCAAGCTGTTTATGCCTGCCGGGAGGATTTCATCTGCAAGAAGCTTAACGAGTTGACCCTTTAGATTATAGATTGATAGATTCGCATGTCCCGTTTCCGATAAATTAAATACTATCTGTGTCTCAGGATTAAATGGATTGGGATAATTACTAATTTTACATTTTACATTTTCAATTTTAAATTCGTCAGTCTCTGCCATCCCATACTCAAGAGCCCCCATATCTGGTGCTTCTCCCCAGTATTCCTCCTCGTCCAGATCTATTAGCAAAGTACTATAATATTCATAATAGGCAATTCCTGCATCGATGCATGGTGAATCCTGCTGCAAAAGATAGCTGCCAATAGCAGGGTCATTAAACATAGGATCAGCATCAATATTCCCATCCAGCCAGATAACATTATCATTATCATTCGTAATCAAAGCGTCATTTCCACCATCAATATCTGAGTAACCCACCAATATTTGATTAGCAGCACCAACCGCATAACAATACAACTGATGAGGGAGATTGTTCCATAATATGCTGTTTATTAACTGAATTGAAGTCGCATGATAACAGAATATACCTCCACCATCGATAGTTGCAAAATTATTTACAATGCTTGTATTCTGGATATTCAGATCAGAATTATTGTATAAATATAATCCTGCCCCATTATTAAATGCAGAATTATCACAAATAAGCATATTCCTGAGGAAAGCATTCGTTATAATGATATGCAGTCCACCACCATTATAAGCTGTGTTATTCATCACTCTTCCACCCAGCATGGTGAGATTTGATTCAGAGCAATACATGCCACCACCACTACCAGTAGCATAATTATCCTCAATTATTATATTTTCCGATTCTATAATAGTCTCATTATCAGCATACATACCGCCACCATTTGTCAGGCAAACGTTGTTGGTTATAGATACATCTCTCATTTCCAGATTACTGCCAGACATATATTCAGGATCACAACTACTATATATTCCTCCCCCACTTATGGCGGCATAGTTATTATCTATAACCACATTTTCCAGATAGGCATTGCTGGAATATAGATGTATTCCTCCGCCATATCCATCGCTGTAATCGTCCTGGAAAGCAAGATTATTACTCACAGTGGAATTATACATTTCCAGAGTCGCCTGAAAGCATTGTATCCCACCTGCTCCTTGTGAAGTGTTATTAGTAACAGTAACATTCTGCAGAACTACCTGCGTAGCGTAAGAACAAAATATCCCTCCGCCATCATGAGAAGCATAATTATCTCTGATAGTTACATTCTCTAAATATACTCCGATATCTGCAGAACACTTTACTCCTCCGCCATTTAGAGCCTCGCCATTTATCATTGTCACATTCATGACCTGCTTATCACCTTCACCATCCATTATCATTACGCCGGAACCACCCTCAGCATCTAATATCACATCTGCTTCAATGCTGCCAGATAATATTGTGTATTCATTTAATAGTATCGGGAAATACTCACTATTGGCTGAAGGACTGTATATTCCTGGCAATAAATGTATTGTGCCAGGATGCAGGCTATCGACTTTGATAAGACTGCTGGCAAATTTGATTGTCTGCACGGGATCATCGGGGCTTATACCACTATTGGCATTATCACCATCAGGGCTGACATAAATATCGTCTTCCACCTGATCATGGAAGCCGTGCTGAATAGAGAATGTGAAGTTATTTATAGGACCAGCATGATAACTCGTAGGTTCCAGAACTGAGAAAGTATCAACAATCACATTCAATTCTACCTGAGAAAAAATATCATTTCCATAACTATGACTATTAACATGATTATCATAGATATTACATGGATTTTCACTACTGAAAAAAACACTCCCTCCACCCTGGTAATATATCCCTCCACCACGAGAATCAGCCGTATTATACCTTATAGTAACGCCTTCCAGATACACATTTGAA
>JAVCDJ010000152.1 GCA_030765845.1 Candidatus Stygibacter australis | reverse complement strand
ATGCCCGGGATCAAAATTGGGCCACATATAATCATAAGTACCCCAGATATATGTATCATTAACAAACGAGTAGGATATCTCACTTGCTGCTATCAGTCCTAATGCTCCCTGAGCATGACGATGAAAGGCTTCCGCAAAGCACTCACTGCTCCAGTTAAACTTACCCGTAAGACAATTAGTAGAAAACACAAATGCCAGGTCTTCATTATTAAGCCCTCCCAGATCACTATTACCATAATCCGGTTCTCCCCAACCTGTTTCTCCTCCATGATCTCTGTGTTGAAGCATAAAGCAGCCATTATTAATATCATTATTAACGCTTGCAGCATTAGCATTCCAGCTGGGGATAACTGCCGGTGATGCCCCCAGGTATCCTAAACCATTACTGCCAAAATAATTCACTACTGTAGATGTATTAGTTGCGGTTGACCAGACTGTACCTGGTGTTCCGCTATAAATTGCATACTCCCTAACCGGGCTTTTATCCAGCACATTACTCCAAAATCCTCTCACTACTTCAGTGGCAAGAATGAACCAGCGTTCTGTCTGCCAACCTCCAGCAACAACAGGATTCTGATAAAAGCCTGCATTCGTGGGTGGATTTCGTTCATAATTTATAAATTTATGGATCATCAGCTCAAGTTCTGCATCTGTGCGACCCGTTATCCGAGCAGTGGAAAGATCTGGAAGATTATTACCTGTCACATCTGCAAATAGATTATCTGATATGCAATAATTATTATATGTTGGACTATTCACCGAGTTTGTGGCATTTGTCCCATAATCTCCGAGGAATAATACTGCTACAGGTGGAATATCCCAGGTGTTATATGCCGTATTTATGTAATTCTCAATTTGACTATTTGAGCTGCCAGTCTCTGCCAGAGTAACTATACCAGTTCTGATTCCCTGCTGAGTCCTGAATATCCTGATTGAATCCGCCCAGGTAGTAAAAGCCTCCCCAGTAGGACAAATTATCAGATATTCATAATCAGGGGTTCTATGATTTGTCTGTATTTGAGAATAATCCAGCTCAGGTAATAATTCCCAGTTCAATAAATTTCCTTTTAGTATAGGATCCCACCAGCGGCTACGCAGCCTGTCTTCACCAAACCTGCTTTCCCCACCCTGGAAATTTAGTGTGATCTTTATATCCCGATAAACGTGCAATTCCTTTTGCACTGGATTATAACGGAAAGGAGAGATCCCCACCATTACATAATCCACTCCCCGTATCTCATCAATATTTGAAATCTGGCTTACTGCTGCAGGGTAAAGCTCATCTCGCTGATATGACTTACCCCGGAAATATTCCAGCCCATCTTCTGTTTCCTTGGGAATTACTGGTGCTGGAGCTATTTCCACTCCTCTGATGATCTCTTCATTGAAATATTCATAAGCCAGTTTAACGCTTGCTCCTTCTGGAATTGCTATCATCTGGCTGATACCTGGCAGATCAGGGCAACCAGCATCATTAGGCAAAAATTCATCACCAAATACTATTTCCTGAACTATTCTACCATTTATCTCTATTTCATTCAAACTGAAAGATGATGTTGACCAGGTTAGCACCATGCCATCCATTCCTGATTCTAATATGTCCAAACCATCACTGAATTCATTATCCCAACTGAAATCGCTACCAGAAAGTAAAACACTAACAATTATAAAAATCATTATCAAAAAAAAATTCTTCATTATATTTCTCCCTGAAATAAGAGCCGGCACTGATGCACCGGCTCAATAAATAAATTTTATTTCAACAGCATCATCTTGCCAGCAGAGCTATAATCTCCCGCTTGCAATCTATATAGATAAATGCCACTACCAACTGCGTTACCCATGACATCTTTGCCTTTCCATATTACATTATGATCTCCTGCTGATTGTTCACTGTTTACTAACATAGCAACTTTCTGACCCTTAATATTATATATCTCAAGTACTACAGCTTCTGCCTGTTTAAGTGAATATGCTATCGTGGTTTCTGGATTAAATGGATTAGGATAATTTCCATGTAACAAAGTAATTCCGGTGATCCCATTGTCATTAACGCTGGGAGCTGTTATTTCCATAGTTACCGGTATCCGCGTTTCGATACGGCTATCTGTGATCACTATCTCACATTCATAAACCCCAGCTTCCATCCCTTCTGGATTAAGGCTCACTTCGATAAAATCTGTCTGTCCATATTCCAATTCACCCTCTGTGTTATCAAGACTTATCCAGCTTAAGGGATATGATAATTCAAAGCTGCCATTGATCACATGCGGATCGCCACCATAACTATCTCCAGTTATCTCATAATCACACACAATGTATCCCGTATAGGCATCATCAACCGTTAACACTATCACTGCTTCAGCATACTGACCTTCATGAAGATAACCATATCCAGATGGAGTTGCTCCATGCCAGGTGATAGTTATTCCATCTCCACTGGTAATATCAGGCTCCATTGCTCCACCACTTCCGCCTAACATCTGTCCGGTGTTTTCTACATATACTCCTTCTGGTAGAGTAACACTTACATCTGTTACCCACTCGCCATCAGGGCTCAAATTATATGCTGTCACTATCCATTGATATTGCTCACCTGGTTCAAAATGATGGTGATCGCATTCCATATAACTACCTGTCAGGTCTCTGCCTCTATCATCAGATTCGGTCCGGATACTATATGCAACAGGGTCATCTAAATAATTAGAGATTGCAAATGTTGTGGTATATATCTCTGTGCTGTCAATTTCTGCTTCGATCATAGCCGGGTCTATCCATAAGCCCGGAGGTGCATAAGCACTAAGATTTAATTCTTCCATCCAGCTTCCATTCGAGGTTGTAAATTGTAGATCCATTCTGATCGGATGACCAAAAGGAATATCTTCTGCTACTTCAAAATTTATCAATTCCTCAAATTCCACAAGGGTCTGTGCTGGAATAAGTCCCAGTTCCAAAGATGTCGATTCCAGAGTTATATATTCATCAAAACAACCTATGGTCATCACTGTTTCCTCAGCATCTTCCATACCCAGATTCTCAATATCCAGTGATACTGAAGTACTTTCTCCACCATTGATCACATCATCATCTCCACTCATTACCTCATAAGCATCAAGTATCAGATATGCTCCCTCGTTAGGTATTACCTGCACCTGTGTTATCAGTGGCTGAAGATTTTGACCTGTTATTGTCAAAGTTGCCATACATGGTTCATCAAATGGCTCATATTCCAGATTGATCACACCACTATCATCTACAAGTCCCACACCCATGATCTCACCATCATAGGTTAACGCCACATAAGAATAGGGATCGCAAATTATTTCCATACTATTAAGTCCCAGAAGTAATTCTTCTGGATATTCTGCAGAAATTTCTTCTGCTTCGCTGAAAAATACACTTAAGGATGGATCTCCCATTAAAGCATAAATCTCCCAGTAATAGTTCATCATACTACCACCTTCAACTACTGCCAGATTTCCTGCCATTATATAGGCAAATCCCACGGTGTACCATTGGCTGAATTCCTCATCATGCTCGTGCCACATACCATCATAAGCCCCAGCACCAGTTTCTTCAAAAGTAGGATTTGTCACTACGTCACCAGCTCCAACACCCCACCAGTAGTCTTGATCCCAATAAGTAGAATTAGTCCCACCGATATATCCTATTGCACCCTTATTCTCTGCCCTCAGCCAGGCTTCTCCAAAACAAGTGCTTACTTCAAATTTATTTGTTAAACAGCAATTTCCTACTGCAAAACAATATTGCCCTTCATTATCAAGACTATTGATATCAGCCATCGTAAAAGACGGATTTGACCAGGAATCCGAACCGCCATGTGCAGTGTAATTAATATATGATACTCCATCAGACACGTTCTGTACGATATTGGCTGCATTATTACCCGAATCTGGATACAGATAAGTATGAGAAGTTAGATTATGATCCTCATTAAAATAATAGGTAGTACCATAATTGATCTGTCCATTTCCCCAGGTGCTGCCGTGACTGGCATCCATGCCAGCTATCATTACTACTTCATTCAAATAGCTCGGATCTTCCATAGCATACATTTCATATTCAAGTGTCTTATCTATCTGAGGCTGTAACTGATCTGTATTCTGCGCGCTGAATCTGCCATAATATATCTCCGGCATGAAATCTGTGCCTTCCAAACGTACATAATTCAAATCCGTTACATGACTGCCCTCACTGCCATTATACGCTGGTATCTGCTGAGTATCACCCACGAATAATATAAAACTGGGAGCTGGATCTTCTGGTGTCGCCTCATCCCATAATCCCGCTATATAATTATGGATCAATGTAGTTGTGCTGCCTATATCATCTGTATAACCTACTATCACATCATAACCCTGAGTTGTTTTCCAGTCGATAAATTCTACTAATTGATCTTCAAACATCCGGTCGGAGACGATCACATACTTGATCGGATAACGGGTCAGGTCATCTCTAGTTTCCAGCCTGTGATAATTGATCACTTTCTGAGCATATATCGGTTCAAATACGGGTGACCAGGTACGACTGCGAAGCTCTGACGTGGCTATTGCATCTCCACCATTAAATTCAATATCCAGATCGATCGCGCTATATACCAGTATCTCATTTGTGACTGCATTATAACGCACCGGATTAATATTTACAACGAATAAACGCATTCCACGTAAAATCCCCAGCTCTTCAACACTTGCCAGTTCCAGTTCATTAAAACTATTCTGACTATATATCACCGGATCATAAATAAATTCCACATCAGCAGCAGTATCACTCTTAGATAACGGTGGTTGAGCCGGCATCATCTGATTGCTTATGCCATAAGCTCCCAGTTGATATTGATCCATTTGAGAATCATTAATTCTCACGCTTACTTCTGCACCTAACGGCACACTGAATATTCTACGAATTTTTGGTAATTTTGGCTCACCAACTTCATTTGTGCTGGTAAATCCCGCAATTGATAAATTTACAAATTCTCCCGCTTGTGTGTTCACATCAAAAAAATCGATCTCACTGATGTTTACACTAAGTTCCAGATTGTTGTCACTTTCTCCGGTTAATGTTACCCCCGTAACTTCACCAGAAACTGGTATAACTCCCATACTGCCTGACAATAATACTCCTATTGACAGCATCAGAGCTATTAAAATACTCTTTCTCATACAATGCTCCTTTATAACAAATTCTTATAAATTACTTTCTTTTATATATTAAGCAAGTTTCATACCAATCTCTCACCGTCCAGTCAAAAAAAACCCTCCGCTTCCTCTCTACACCTAAAATCACTCCCCGTTCTTTCCCGTTACCTTCCAAATACACTCCCAGTAGATCTTTAGTGGATTTATGGAAGTCTTATAAAAGTTGCACTCCTCTAAGCCTGCCATATTGCCACAAAGTAGCTGACAGAAGGCTTTTAGATAGGTCAAACGAGATTAGTTGACTGGCACTAAAGCGTAAATTGTGACGAGAACACGATACTAATCTCTCAATTTAAGAGAATCAATCTGACATCCTCCTGAAATTTGTATTATTGTTGTATTTTTGTAACTTAAAATATAATTTTCTCCGTCGGGGGTAGGGGGGGTACAAATTTTTCTACAAATAAATTAGTCCTCTGGACTAATCGTATTGATTAATTAATGGGTAAAAAAAAATTATCCTTTAACCACTCTTGTTTTAGTCCACTGATCATGCCACCATATTCCAAATCCAAATGATAAATATTCAAAAGGAACAAATCTAATAAGTGTTCTTATTACTATTGTCAATAAATTTGGTTTTGATCCATTTATCATTATGACCTTAGTTCTTGAAAATAATTTTCCCAGTGTTTTTTGAAACAGGCTCTCACTCAACACGTAATAAATGAAAGGAATTAATAGCCCAAAAATGATAAAATTAATAATAACGATTAGAAGTGATGAAATACTGCTTAAGAAACTAAGTAAATTTTCAAATATCGTAGATGTTAAATTTATAAATATTAGACGATTTAATACTGCACAAAAGGAAATATCGATAACAAAATTAGCAAATCTCCTCCAAACTGGTGAAACATCGATATTATCTCTGTGTTTTACGAAATTATAGCCACAATCACAATTTATAACTGTTTCAGGATATTCTCTTCCACATACAGGACAAGTTTTTGTTTCTTCCGATTCTTCTGGTAAGGCTTCAACTGAAAGTGTTAAACCACAATTTGGACAAATACTTTCATTAGCGCTTATACTGCTTCCACATGCTGGACATTTTTCGTAATGAATATCTTCATCTTTCATTTTTTATTTTCCCCCTTAACTTAAGTATTTCACTTATATCCTCAGAAATATCCATATTTTTTTTATTTCAATCTATGTAATTAAATATCTCTAAGAAATTCCTTTGAAATTACATTAATCAATTTATCAATATAATTATTATTTTGTCAAATTAAAAAACGTATTTCAGACTTATTTCCTCTTTATCATAGATTATCACGGTATAAGCATCCAACGTCAGGTAAGCTCCTTCATTCGGGATCACCTGTATTTCAGCAATGATCGGCTCTTTGTTCTGGCAGGTTGCTCCTCAAAAGTGCCTGTATCCTTTTTACCGGATGAATGAATATCATAGGTACTAATTAATAAGTCAAAATATTTATCAGGCGTAAACTCAATCAAATAAAGAAAGAGAAAGGAAATTGAATTTACACCAACATTTGGGACTTGACTGACGGTAAAGTATCTAAAAGGATTATATTATAGGGTTTATAGGGTTTATAGGACTTATATAGGGCTTATAGGGCTTATAGGACTTATATGACCCATAATAAAAAATGATTTAGACTAAGAGGATTGAGGCGAGACCGAGGAAGCTTACATACCCACCAATATCGGTGAGCATGGTGATGATCACGCTGGAAGCAAGTGCAGGATCAATCTTGAGTGATTTTAAAATAACTGGAATCATTGAACCAACCAGTCCGGCAATAAACATATTGCAGACCATAGCAACTGCGAGTACAAATCCAATGCGAGGATCACCTTTCACCAGATAGGCAATAATACAGGTAATAGAGCCAATAATAATTCCATTGATCAAACCGACTGTAATTTCTTTAGTGATCGCCTGCCAGGTATTGTGAATAGTAAGCTCACCCAGGGCAATACCACGAGTGATCACCGTGAGTGTCTGAGTACCGGAATTACCACCGAGCCCGGCAACAATTGGCATCAGAACAGCCAGGAAACTCATTTTGACAATTGTATCTTCAAATATACCCACGACAGAAGAAACAAGTAGGGCTGTGAATAGATTAAGAGTGAGCCAGGGCAGTCTTTTTTTAACAGAGTTTATAGGTTTTGTAAATACGCGGTCTTCTTCATTCAAACCCACCAGACGGTAGGCATCTTCTGTGGCTTCTTCTTCGATAACATCAAGGATATCATCAACTGTGATCCTGCCCAGCAGATGGTTATCTTTATCAACAACCGGCAAAACCATGAGATCATATTTGCGGAAGAGGTTTGCCACTTTTTCCTGATCCATATCTACATCAGCAACCATTGTGGCTGGTTCCATGATCTTTGAAACCAGAGCTGTATTAGCTGCCAGCAGTAACCTGCTTATTTCCAGAACTCCCACCAGATGGTTCTCTATATCAATTACGTAAACAAAGTGGATATTCTCTACTTCTTCATAATTTTTGCGGATGTATTCAATCACCTGATTGCGGTTAAAATTCTGCCTGACAGCAAGAATCTCGGTCTGCATGATACCACCGGCAGAATCCTCAGAGTATGCCAGTAATTGACGATATATGCTGCGGTCATCTTCCTGCATTCCAGCCATCACAGTTTTTGTGACAGTATCAGTTAGTTCTGCCAGAAGGTCAGCAGCTTCATCTGTTTCCATTTCATCGATAATACTTATCAGTCGATCGCGTCTGATATTTTGGATAATTTCAGTACGGTATTCATCATGTAGTTCTGCCAGGACATCAGAAGCCATTTCATTATCGAGGAGCGAAAAAACCCGGTGATGATATTCTGTGGGGATTTGATTAATAAATTCCGCTACATCTGCAGGATGATATCTTCCCAGAATAGTTCCCAGTTCAACAAAATCATCATTTTCAATAAGCTCAACCAGTTGGTCATATAATATTGCTTCCATAAGCTCTCCATTACCTTAAGAAAATTACCAAAAAAAAAGGCTGCCCGAAGAGCAGCCTTGATCTATAAATGCTGATTTATTCAGCCAGGTCTTCAGCCTTAATATTATCTGATTTGGCTGATTTTTCACTTCTTTCAACGAATTCGATAACCGCCATTGGTGCACAATCACCGCGGCGATAGCCGTTTTTCATAATTCGCAGATATCCACCATTACGGTCCATATAACCTGGTGCAAGTTCATCAAAGACCTTTTTGACTATTGTTCTATTACCAAGAACTTTATATGCCAGTCTTCTGTGATGAACAGTATCGTTTTTACCGTAGGTAATAACTCTTTCTGCCAGAGATCTAATTTCCTTAGCTTTTGCCAATGTAGTATTGATCCTGCCATGTTCAACCAATGAGATAACCAGATTACGCATAATTGCATTTCTGTGTCCGGTTTCTCTGCCAAATTTTCTACCTTTTACTTTATGTCTCATACTAATATCCCTATCTTACTGTAACTTTTGTTCTTGCTTCAGCAATTTCTTCGGATTTTCCTTCAACATCATAACCTAAACCAAGGTTATATTTTTCCAGGAGAGCATTGATCTCTTCCAGTGATTTCTTTCCAAAGTTACGATACTTAAGCATTTCATTTTCATTTTTGGAAACCAATTCGCCGATAGTATCGATCTTGGCAGCAGCCAGACAATTACTGCAGCGAACCGAAAGTTCCAGTTCATTCACATTCATATTGAATATTTTTTCCAACTCTTCCAGCTCAGGATCCATCTGAACTTCCTCAATATATTCAGGTTCTTTTTCAAAAAGAACCAGTTTATCATAGAGGTCACGCAGGATCTTTGCAGAAAGATATAAAGCATCGCGGCAATCAATACTGCCATCAGAATATATTTCCATGATGATCTTATCGTAATCTATTCTCTGACCCACGCGCTGCTTCTCAATGGAGTAGTTCACACGGGTTATGGGAGAATATATGGAATCAATGGGAATAACACCAGTAGGAAAATCTTCCACATTCTGTAAATCAGAAGGAACATATCCTCTACCAATACCAACCCAGATTTCCATATGGAATTCCATATCTTCAGTCATTTCTGCCAGCACCAGATCTTTGTTGATAATTGTAATATCAGCAGTTTCCTGGATTTCAGCAGCAGTGATCTTGCCGATGCCCTTGTGTTCCAGAACAAGTTTGGTCTCCTGAATAGTCTCTGATTGCACCACCAGTTTCTTGAGTCTGAGAATAAGATCAATAAAATCAGATTCACATCCAGGAATGGGTGTAAATTCATGATGCAGACCTTCGATTTTGACATATCTGACAGCCGCACCCTGAATTGCAGAAAGCAGAACTCTTCTCAGTGTGTTAGCAATGGTTGTACCAAAGCCAGGTTCCAAGGGACCGATTTCAAACTTGCCGTAAGTTGATGTATAGGAATCCTGATCAACTTCGACTTTTTCGGGCAACTGTAACGGTTCAAGTAAAGTCATGTTACTATCTCCTTATTACTTGGAGTAATACTCAACAATCAGCCTTTCGTCAATATTTACAGGTATTTGATCTCTAAGAGGAATATCAAGGTAAGTACCCATAAATTTCTCTCTTTCTACCTGCAGCCAGGGATATACACTGGCAGAAGCATCCATTGCTTCCAGAATAGCGATCATATTACGGCTCTTTTCTTTTATCTCAACCACA
>JAVCDJ010000151.1 GCA_030765845.1 Candidatus Stygibacter australis | reverse complement strand
AGTTCCGGATTAAAGGGATTAGGATAACATTGCAATTCAGTTGGAGCAGGAATATTATCATCCTGCTTATCTCTAAATGATACTTTGTAGTGTATTCCCGGTGTACCGGTAACCAGACTTCCGGGTTCATATTCTCCAGTATCTATGTTTTCTACCAGATAATCACTTTTCCGCTCTTCTCTGTTGCGTCCCTCATACCAAAAGGCAAACTCTATCTCCTGACCAAGTTCTTCTTCTAAGATGTGAGCACATATCTGACACAGAGTATCCTCTACCACCTGTGCTCCTCTACATTCATCATTAACGTAGATTGCCACTTCCTGAGGAAGATCATCCTCATCAAATTCTACATAAACCGGCAGATAATCTATATCATCATTGAAGGTAAAGTGTTCCGCAACAGGTCTATATTCCGGCTCTTCATTCCGAGTGGATATTTGCCAGTAAAAATTATTACTTTCGTTTATAGTTTTAATCACCACACAGTCCATATAGTTTAATTTGCAGTATTCTGGTGAACCTGACCAGGGATCATGAGTAGAGGTTCTGCTGATTGCCCATTCCATGGTATAAATTGCAATCGCATCTTCCAGTACTTCCTGAGGAAATGCATCTAATACATTTTGAGGAACTTGTAGAAAGTAACCCAACCAGGTTTCCTGATAGGGTTCAGTGTGTAATGCCACGTTATCAAGGCATTTTAAACCTCTGGAAAATAAAACACATCCTTCTCCATTATCCCGACTCATCTTATAGCCATTCTTACTGTTCATTTCATAAGCTGACGGATCCCAATCCCATGTTCCTTGATCGTAATCTCCATCTACTGCATTCTGATTATTATACCATACTTGCAACCCATCAGGCACCGGATTCCAGTTTTGCAATACTTCACTCACTCCCAAATCGCTTCCATCATTAGTCACCCGTGTGTCAAATGCCAAACGGGGAAAACTCCGCCACAGATAAGTTCTCCTGTTACCATCATAATTCCAGTTATAGATATCATGGACATGGTATTTATAACCCATATCTGAGAATGTGCCATCAGGGTCGTTATAAACAGAAGATGGATTCCCTTCGTTTATACAAGGGCTATTATATTTAAGAGTATAATCCTCTGTAACTGGATTAGTAAACTCTGGATCAAGGCTGATATTTCCCAGTCCCGTAACATTATCTTCCTCAAGGTCACAATAGGTTATATGGGTAATCAAATCATCATATTGATCTCCAGCATTCCCCCATAGTATGCAATTCAATAATTCAACACCTTCACCATTAACCTGATAACCGTGTACCTCAATTCCACCTACTCCGGTTTCATCAGTTTCATTATCTGCTATAGTACAATTTGTAAACTCTATTGGTTGTGGATCTCCAGGATATTCATCAAGTATATAGACTGCTCCAGATTGACCAGTAGATTCCTGATGCCTGATATTGCCGCTAATTATGGTATTAGAAATAAAAGCAGCATCAAAATAATCATCATACGGACCAAAAGCAATACCGCTTCCCCAGAAAGTTGAGTTATTTTTTATTTCACAATCTTCCATTATCAAAAAAGAATGTTTTGCATATACTCCACCACCGTCTGCATTTTCCGGATTACCTCCTAATATAGTTAAACTATTACTGTTAAACTGGCAATTACTGATCCTGCATCCCGAATCTCCGATGAAGTCTAAATATAGCCCTAATCCATTACAAAAGTATGTATATACTGTGGCAACACTTCTTACAGTATTATCATTGACTTCCAGATTTTCAAGTTCAACGGATTCTATCCCAGATAAATGTAATCCGCCTCCATAAGCATCAGATTGATTATTACAAATAGATGAATTTTCAATTTTTACTAAACCTTGGCCTGAATTAGAATTTAGGTATATACCACCACCACCACCACTGGCACCTGTGGATTCATTATAATTAACGTTTAAATTATAACCTTCGAAATTAGTAATCATATCTCCGGCTATTCCTCCTCCAGTTGTCCCAATTCTATTACCTACATATCCTGCAATATTATAAGTAATTATGCTATCATATAATTTGCAAATGGAGCCGTTGTAACTAGATTTTGTTCCCATAAATATTCCTCCACCCGAAGTTGCTGAAGTATTCTGAGTAACTATTGAATCATGCATTTCCATAGTAGATGAGTAAAGTGAAATTCCTCCACCAGAACCTGCTGAATGATTAGAGTCAAATTCTGAATCGATGACATAAAAAAATGATGCAATTGCTGAAATTCCTCCACTTATAATGTCCGCCCCAGCATCTGCAATATTATTATTAAAAATACAGTCAGATAATGTACATATTTGTGTATTTTCAGCATTACCTACACAAAACATGTATAATCCACCTGCAGTGGAACTGATATTATTATTAAATTGGCATTGATCTAACACTGTCTCGATATGAGTATTAGATAATGACATTCCAGCACCGTTCAAATCACATAAATTATTATTAAAATTACAATTTGTTATCTGAACAGAATTAGTACCTTCGCCATTTAGTAAAATGCAATTTATCCTTACTCCTCCCCCAGTTCCACCTACAGTTCCATCTAAAATTGCGTTATTATCTGAAAAATTACAATTAGAAATTGCAATATTATCTTTTACAATTTTTATTGATATCCCACCTCCATTTAGAGAACTATTATCAGATATTGTACAATTTTGAATACTTATATTGCCTTCTGGGAAAATTCCTGTAGCTGCTTTCACCTGAATCCCGCCACCATCACCATCTTCAGTATCATCAATATGACTATCACTTATAATACAATGTTCTATAGTCACAGATAGGTCACTATTATTTTCTTCTGTTATTATGTTAATTCCCCTTCCTATCTCATTTACACTATGTGCAATACTCAATCCAGCGATCGTGATCTCTTTCTCATCAGTTGATTCTCGGTGAATTGTAATTAAATCACCTCCACCTGTCGCACCTTGCAGAATTGTGGTTTCAGTAAGATATTCTCCACTTACCATCTCACTATGCAATGTCATTGATAAATTGCCTTCTATATCAATATTTTCTTCATAAATACCCTCATAAACAAGGATTGTTTCTCCATTAAGTGAATTTGCTTCAGCATAATTTATAGCGTTTTGAATTTCATTAAAAGCATCTTCACCCCAAGTGTGTCCACCGCAATTTCCAGATGTCCAATCATCATCTACATAAAGCGTAGCGCTTAGCAGTATCGGGATCAGCATAATTAATGCTAATATATATTTTTTATCTTTACTCATAATCATCTCCTGAGTAATTTTGAATAGCTTGTTTATGGCTGTCTGAGTTTACTTGCAGATGCTCAGGCAGCTCCTTTTTTTATAAAAAACTTCACGGGTTAAATTAGCTCAAAAATAATTTTATCCAGCTTCAAATTAAGAAGCTGCCTGCTCAGCCAAACTTGAATTTCCTCATGAGACAATAACATTTTAATTTTTCCCGTTTCCCAACTCCCACTTGCTGCATCGTAGCGAGCGAAGACAGGTCTTTCTTGTATGATAGCGAAACTGCGTGTTTGTAGAGAGAGAGAGAGAGAGAGTGTGTGTGTGTGTAATTAACTTTAATTTGTCTCTTCGTAATCCTCTTCTCATTTCATATCCCTCATAGTGTGTGTTTTTATTTTCTTATTATGTAGATAATCTATGACAACAGGGTCTAGCCTGTCAATAAATTTATTATATTTTTCTGTTTCAGACAATATCTTTTTTACAATAACTGGTTTATAAATGCCGTTTCAGCTTGCTTGAGTTTTCTTATCTCCTTTTATAATAGCAGTTACTAATATGATCTTCTTAAAACCAGATTTTGTTTTTTGATATATTTTGATACTAATAATAAATAGATATAATGGTTCATTTTAATACAGTAAATCATAATAAAATGAGCCTGTTATTTTATAACAATAAATATCATCTCCGATGAAAGACCGAAATATCCAGAGCAAGATACTCTGGTTACAATGAGATTACATTATCAGTGTTAATCTGTGTAATCTGTGGCTTCTGGTGCGTCACGAAGTGGTGTGCCTCTAACTGGTGAAAGTCCAGCCCGGCTAATTTTCTGTTCAGCCGGAAGTGAAAAAGATGGTTATCTCCAGTAATGGAATAGTCAAAGCTC
>JAVCDJ010000150.1 GCA_030765845.1 Candidatus Stygibacter australis | reverse complement strand
TTTATTTATTCGCTCTCATCAAGATTTATGAGAGCGGCTTTTTTAACCAGACCTACGATATTATCAACTCCGAATTTGTGCATAATATTGCTGCGATGTCGTTCAACTGTACGAATGTCCCGTTTAAGTATATAGGCTGTTTCCTTATTAGCCTTTCCTTCAAGAATAAGCTTTAATACTTTCTTCTCTATTTTGGTCAAAATCTGACCGGATGACACATCAAAAAAATCTTCTCGTTCCAGAAAAGTTTTAACTTTACATAAAAACTTTTTTCGGTCAAATGGTTTTTCAATAAAATCAACTGCTCCTTTACGGATAGCTGCAATAGCTTCATCAATATTAGCAGTTCCTGAAATCATTACTACCGGCATATCTACATAATTCTTTAAACAATAGTCTAATAGTTCCATGCCTATACTGCTATGAGGGAATTTCAAATCTAAGAGAAATATATCAAATTCTTCTTTGGCAAGCAGGTCATATATAATCTGTTTATTAACTCCTGCGCATACTTTGTAATTGTTATCTTCCAGAATATTTTTTGCCAGATTTACAAATACATGACTGTCGTCTGCCAGCAATACTTTTTTCATACTTCCCCCTTTGAGTAAGCAGGGAAAACAAGTCTGATAGTAGTTCCCACCTCTGATTTGCTTTCCGCTTCCACTCTCCCTTCAAATTCATTCATCATTTTCTTTACCAAAGGTAAACCTATCCCAGTACCGGAAGCTTTTGTGGTAAAATATGGTACAAAAATATTTTTTATAATATCGGGTGAAATTCCACAGCCAGTATCACTGATTTCCAAACAGAATTTAACCACATTTGAGTTTTCTTCCCAGCGATATGCTTTCAGAATAATTTTACCCTCCTCCTCTATTGCTTCCAGAGCATTATTTAGCAGGTTATCGAGTACTTCTGCAAAGCGAATCTTATCAATCTTCAACCAGGGAAGATCATGCTCTATTTCGCTGGTAAATCGAATTCTATCAGGGAATTCTGTCAGTTTTGCTTCCAGATATTGCTTGATCAGTTCATTTGCATCCAATAATTGTAAACTCAATTTTTTTAGTTCAGTAAACCTTTGAAAAGATTGCACAAAATATTTCAGATTATTTATCTCTTCCTTTATAACGGGTGATAGACGTTGTATTTTGCTATCTTTATTGGTAGCTATCTGTTCTGTAGCAAGCTGGATATTATTTAGATGTTTCCTGATGCCATGGCTAAGTCCACGAGCGGTTTCTGCCCAATCAGCTTTTTCCTGTAATTGCAGGATATCCGTCTGGTCAGAAATCGCAATCATTACGCAACCAGATTTATCCTTAAGACTTTTGAAATGTATTTCCAGATTTCGATTGTTCTGCAGATAATCCAGTTTTATCTTCTGCTCAGTTTTCTCAGAAGCACAATATTTCTCATATTCGTTGCTGACTGGCAGGCAGACATCAATTAATTTTCTATTTCTGCGTAATTTTGTTCCTAAAATCCCGATTATTTGTTCATTGCTAAAAAATATTCGACCACTTTTATTAACAACCATAACCCCAGCTTGCAGATTATCCAGAATTATTGTACTTATCTTTATAGAATGTTTTGTACGAAAATAGTGTCTCAAAATGAAAATTACAAAAATAAATGCCAAAAACACTATAAATAGTTTCAAGTAAAATACTTGTGAAAATCCTACCGGTTTATAATCATAAAAGATGAAATTGCTTTCCTGGTAAACCAATATCTGCTTGCTATTTCCAAATCCGGGATCAAAAATCTTCACACTGGCTTCACTAATATCTCTCTCATCATATTTCATTATACATTGCAGGTTTTTATCCAAAACCATCAAATTACCTTCAATCGAAACACAGACTATCTCTTTATTGCCGTCACAATCTAAATCAACAATACCAATAAGGTTACGTATGGCTATTTTATCAAATCTTCCCACTACCTCAAGATCATTATTGAAAACCAATAATTCATTTTCTGCGGTTATTACGAATACTTCACTTTTGCCATCATTATCCAAATCTTCACAGTAAACGCCTCCATTTCTAGAGAATGGTATCTCAAACTGTTTTTCTCGCAACAGGGATAATCTGTTATTAACCCATTTGTATATATAGATACCATTTCTTTCTTGTTGCTTGCCCCAGGTGGTTTTCACTGCGATTATCTCATCGTTTCCATCCACGTCAATATCTTCCAGGAAGCTGTATATTTTACTATATCCCCGAGATAGTTCCTCTCTAAAAAGGGTTTCACCATATTTATTTAAGATGATCAAATAGCTATGATGATCATCAGTTTGATTAATGATATTACCTTGATTTTTATTAGCTTCAGTAGAGAGTATAAACTCTGTTTCACCATCTTGATCCAGATCAGCATTATTTACGCATAAGATGTTGCCAGCAATCTCATAATGCCATTTCTCTTCTCCTGTTTTTGCATCTATCAGCCAAAGACCCCGCGGGTAACATGCAAATCCGGCTGCTCCGCGGATTATAATTTCCTGAGTGCCATCATCATCGATATCTAACATCCCTTCTACGCCAAAATTGCTGTAACAACGCTTGCCTATTGGTAATTTATCTTGTCTGTTTTTTAAGAGAAGTGGTTTTTCACTTCTATGTAATGTTTTCTTCCACTCATAATGTACTTGATTAAGAAATATCTCACCATTCGGTGTGACTCCACTGACAAATATTTCCTTCTCCCTATCACCATTAACATCAAAAAAACTTAATCTATTGATATTTGCCAGGTAATTTAACTGAGAAAAAGTCTCAAAATTACCATCCTGCAAAATAATCTCAGAAAATTCGTTATCTTTTTCTTTTACTGTAAGTATTTCATCTTCACCATCGTCATTCAAATCGATCACTTCAAACCGAGATACTTCTTTTTTGCTGTGTTGAGATTCTTCCACGAGCGTCTGTGGATAGTCATGCAACCTGCAACTAACTATGAGTAATATAAACAGAATGAAAAAAAACTCAGCAACTTTCATTTACCCCCCCCCCATTAAACTACGATAATTTTCTTAAGTAATAATTAATTAATCACCTATAAAATATCTCTTATACCACTATTCATGTCAACAATAAAATTCTTCATTGATACCTTTATTTGGTATTAAATAATACCCTGTTAAAGAATAATATAACATATATGTTGAAGCATAATTTGTTCCACATGAAATGTTTACCGAATAAGCTTTATGAACGGATTTGAAGAAATAGGAAATACCCGGGAGTGGTAAATTTGCCACTTTCAGATTTACATCTGTAGTGATTATGCCACAAATATTTCGTTGCTCCGACTGGGGGTCTGAGTGATTGCATGTAATATAGAAATGTGAGTAAAAATATACTCTGTTAACTGCGTTCACTTAGTTAACAGGGTATTTTTATGATCATAAAAAAGCGAATTATTTCTTTTTCTTTAAAGCTCGGACAATATTTCCTTTATCTACGTATTCCAGTTCATCAAGGTGGAAATTACTGATAAAGATACCTCTGCCATGTTCATTTTCCCGATCATTATCATCGAGTTCGGTATATTTAACACTGCTAAAGCCATCTCCCTGATCAGTAATGAACCATTCGCAGGAATCCTTTTCGAGAGTAAATTCAATTTTTATTTTGCGGTTTTTATATGCGGGATTATTTGTTCTTTCCTGATAAAGCCGGTCTAATCTTTTTTCGGCAATAGCTTTTGATTTATCTTCATAGGAAATACCCAGATTCCCATGTTCATAAGCGTTCACGAGCAGTTCCAAAAGAGCAATATTTACAGAAATAATATCATCTTTATCAAATATTGTACTGGTTTCATTTGCCAGATACTGGGCGATCTTAGGGATGATCTGGAGGTCATTCTCTATTTCCATGGTAAATTTCCGGCTGATCATTTTACTAAGAACCAGTTTTTCCAGGGATTTTTTTTGTATAGTGGAATTATATTTATGAATAAGGGGAACCAAATCATCGTAATGAACGGGCTTTTTTAAGTAGTTATTAGCCCCGAGCCGGAGTGATTCAATGGCATGTTCTTCTTTATTAGAAGCTGTGACCATAATTACGATAGTGCCAGTATCTTTTGCTCTGATCTCTTTGAGCACTTCAATACCGGAAACTCTGGGCATCAGGATATCCAGGAGCACAATATCAGGATGGAATTTATTGAATTTTTTAATAGCTTCTCTGCCATTACGGGCAGGGATCACTTTATGACCCAGATGTCCCAGCATCCCTTCCATGAGCCTTAAATTTATTTCTTCGTCTTCCACCAGCATAATAGTAGTTACATTATCATGTTTTTTTACTTTCTTCCGCATAGTTCACCCTCTCAATAATAATGTGCTTTATTTAATCTCCCAATCCTAAAGCACTAAAAACTTAGTTCAAACCCTCCCAATACTACTGCAGCTTTCTTTGGCGACAGGTCATATTCCTGGTAATCAATATTTGCGATATTTTCTACTTTTGCTGCAAGCAGCAGATTATTTAATATCTGGTATTCAAGCCCAAAATTAATGAGCAAAACATCTTCCAGATATTTATCATCCTGATCACTGTGACCAGTATTATAATTCAATTCCAGTTCTGCTGAAAGTTTTTGATATACATATTTCAGGTTGTTATCAAAAGCAAATTCAGGAGCAAAATTGATTTTATTTTCATAAATTGTGTATTCTGCCTGATGATCAAAAGAGACATCATGCCATTTCCAGCTTAATCTGGCAGAAATTACATTTTCCCAATTATCCAGATATTCCGGCTCATAATACACATCATTCCATCCATCAGGCATCACATAATTCATCTGGTTCACTATATACTTTGAGTTCAAGCTGATTGCAGCCGTAAAATTCCTTTCATATTGCCAGCAGATTGTGTGATTAACAGGAACATGTTCCTGCAGAAATTCCGAAGAAAGATCAAGGTAGTTATTAGTTTCCAGAAAGGATTTACGGTCAAACTTGCTCAGGTAGGGTTCATTAGAAAGCAGCAAACTTAAATTCTTTCCCAGAATGATATTATGACTATATTTAAACGAAACCGATATTATATCAGGGTCAACACCCAGCCATAATCCTGCCTGTTCAAGAATCCAGTTTTCTTTCTGGAGCCAGGATTGCACCTGGTAAGAATCAATCAGGTAATCCATAGATACAGTTGCCTTAAGGTCATTCTTATGCCAGTTCAGATCAAGCTCTGCATTGTAATCATCTTGAGTGACAGTGTCATTCCAGTCATCTTCCTGATGAGAGTGGGTATAGGAAAATTTGCCTGATATATCGTAAATGCCATATGATGAGAGATCAATCTGCAAGTCAGGAGAAATTATTTTTCCGCCTGATAATTTTGTATCTCCATCCTCAAGTTGATAATTATTTTGATAATATGATAAAATTGCTTTGTGGTCTTTGATCTGCGGCAACCAATAAATGGAAAGGTTGGAATTTTGCCAGTCAGTTTGATATGTATCCTGATCATAATCAGCAGATAATTTCAAGAGCTTATATTTTTGTGAGTTTATTGCCAGGTGAGATTTTATCATTGATTTAGAACCAGCCATCAGATGCAGCGTGGCTTTATCATCTGTACGAGATGAAATCTCTGCCTTTTTTAGGGAATATGTGCGAAGAAAAGGTTCATAATCAAATTTACTGAGATTTGTGATTCCCGTAAATGAATTATCCTCTTTTACCACTTTGAGACTATCATTAAAACCATGGCTTTTACCAAAAACAACAATGTCTTCCAGTTTGA
>JAVCDJ010000149.1 GCA_030765845.1 Candidatus Stygibacter australis | reverse complement strand
CAAACAGTCGAATTCTATTTTTTATTTAAAAATCAAGCATATATTCAAATATTCTAGTCCAGAAAATTCTTATCTAGCATTTTTAGGTCAATGTTACCGATATTAATTTAATAAAAAGGGATACAACATGAAACTCCCGGTTTCAATTACCAGGGTTTGTCAATAGTCTGTACATCATAGATGTTATCTATATGTAGGTTAATCGTCTTTGATTAACTGATTAAACAAAGAAATTAATCAAGATGATTAATCTACAAACACGTGGTAACACATCGGCAGAAAAGTATTTATTTCTTTTACATCGCAGATGTTATCTATATGTAGGTTAATCGTCCCCGATTAACTAATTAAACAAAAGAAATTAATCAAGATGATTAAGCTACATACAGCCACAACGGATTTATTTTCCTTTTCAATAATATAGACCCATGCAAAGCAATCGCAGATTTTCAGCCACTAAGTGCACGTGCTCCGCCGGGTATTCCCAGGTGGGACGCAAATAACGACAGCTATCAACTAATTCCTGATAAATAACATTTCTGGGAAGTAAGGTATAGATTGCTGCTGATAACTGACCCCAGTTTTCGCCCCTCGAAGACCGATCCGTAGCTTTAGCAGCGTAAGCGAAGGTTGGACTTCCGGAGTACCGTTAGCGGTGCAGGTCCTACTTATAATACTGCCTTGTCCATTATGTCCATCCCGTCCATATAGTCCATCCTGTCCACATATTAGGCATATCAGATCAAAATATTTTAACATTCAGCTCTGCCTGGGTCAGCCCATAACGTCCAAAACCTACTGTATCAAGCAGATCACCTAAATTTTCTATACCGGGCAGCCAGTTGTCCTGGCTAAGTGTTTTCAAGTCAAAGCCCATTACCTGAGCTGCTTTAAATACTGCTTTGCTCCAGAGATGATGTCTGCCGATGGCTTTGCCGCGTTTTCCTTTACGGTAATTTTGCGGAAACCAGCGATTATAGTATTTCTGCCAAACTTCTGAAAATTGGGGGCTTACTTCCTGCCAGCATGTTAGTACTTTTGGCATCACAGCACAGAAATACTGGGTCTGGCTGTTATTCTCATAACTGCCTATCTTGTGGGAATACATATATTTAGTCTTACTTGACGGATAGATCACGAAGTCTTCTACTTTACCAGAGAAATCCAGGTAGATGCTTTCACTTTTCAGGTAGCGGCGATAGATGGGCAGGGAAGCAAAAGCCGGGTCAGGCTGAGAAAGCAGTTCTGCCAGATGCAGGTCAAACCAGTTATCATAAGCTTCTTCCAGACTCACCGAATCTGAGATCACGAGCACCTGCCGTTCGCTGTATAAGGCGGTCCCATTATAGCAGCGCAGCCAGTGAACACCTTCTTCCACAAAACGATATGCTACTTTTGTACGCGGTGCCAGTTTTTGCAATTGCACCACTCCCCCATCGATTGAAGTACCATAATGCCCTTTTTTCCTTATCTTATAAAATGTGTTGCAGCGCAGTTCATATTCACCAGTATAGACAATAAATGGCGTGTAGTAATACATTTTTTTGATGATGCTCTTAAAGCCTTTATACTGCGGATTAGTGAATTCTGCTGCCTTTCTGATGATTGCGCTTACGCGTCTGCTCAGGGTAGTAGGTTCATATTTTGCCTGGAAACTGTAGGGATAGGAATATTTCTCTCCATTGCGCTTTCTGCGATATACAATATCACCCAGTCTGCCGTGAATATCGCAGTTATTCTCCAGAAATTTCCGGCTTCCGCCAGTCCGCGGCATGATCACCTCCGATACTTAAGATATCTCTTAATAAAAAATATAATTCCAAAGCAAATTTATCCAAGGTATTTTTCATTTTTTTCTACAGTAATTTTATTAAGCACCCTGATCTGCCAGTATTTTGCTCCTGAAACCCTTCCAAATTATCTCCCTAATCCCATATCCACCAGCAATCTAACCGCCTTTCTGGCACCCCTAATGTGCCTAAACTGCGATCAGCATAACAATATAATGTCATGCTGTTCCCAGTTTAGATGTTTTGGTGGTGGTTTTGGTGGACTTAGTGGACAAAGTGGACGTAGTGGAGAGGGTGGAGAGGGTGGAGAGAACGGACAGGGTTGACTGTTCTGACCAGGAGATTCTCATTGCTAACTGGCTTATTTATTGATATTTATATATTTATATATTTATATGTAGGTTAATCGTCCTTGATTAACTGATTAAACAAAGAAATTAATCAGGATGATTAATCTACAAACAACCACTACATGGTAATCTACCAGTTGGATGATTGGGATTATATGGTCGTGCTCAAGTCAATCTACCGGGTAGGGCATCTTAACTCGATAACTTAATTGGATACTTACTTATAATCTATTGAGCGACCTTATCAACTTTCTTTAATTGCAGGGCTTATTTCACAATTATTATTTAGGGATATACCTTTAGCAATGACTTTTTTACTTTACAACAATTTGTTATATATCTTAATATGTTACTTGATTAATATAGTTCTTGCATATGATTGTTTTGGGTGAATTTGCACTTGTACGCATGAAGAATGTGAGGAAATTGAGTAAAATAGAACTGTCAGGAGCTGATAGAAATGATGTAGTAAATCTGCATCAGGAGTTAGAAAGATGTATTATAAAACATCTGATCAGGAGCGGGTGCATGTGAATCTTGAGGCATTTTGTACAGAAACCCAAAAAGATAAGAATTTGCAGCATATACCGATCCTTGCTGTATCGGCAAGCGCTATGAAAGGAGAATGATATGATAAAACTACTCGCAATCGATGACAATAAAGACAATCTGACCGTTTTGGAAGCCGTAATCAAAGACGCGTTCCCTGATTCGATTTTGTTTACTTCCCAAAATGGACCCGGTGGAATTGAGCTTGCACTTGCAAAAGATCCGGATGTGATCCTTTTGGATATTGTTATGCCCGAATTGGAAGGTTACGAAGTTTGCAAAATACTAAAAAGTAATCCTAAAACCAAAAACATTCTCATCATTATGGTTACTGCAATAAAAACTGATGCTGAAAATCGGATTAAAGGTTTAAAGATTGGTGCTGATGCTTTTTTGTCGAAACCTATTGATACAGCTGAACTTTATGCTCAGATAAATTTGATGCTCCGCATAAAATCAGCAGAAGATAAATTGAGACATGAAAAAGTAATTCTGGAAGCACTCGTTGATGAGCGTACAAAGGAACTGAGCGACAGCTATGAAGATCTAAAAATTGCGGGTGCGATTAGAAAGCAGGCAAAAGAAGATTTGCAGGTGAGCGAACTAAAATACAGAAACCAGGCCAATTTCCTGAATGTAGTTATAGAAAACAGTCCCTTTGCCATGTGGATTTCTAATGCGAAAGGAATATTGCTAAGGGCTAATGAAGCTTTGCGGAATATCCTTAATGTAACTGACGATATGATAATCGGAAAATATAATGTACTCAATGATGAGAATATTGATGCTCAAGGATTTATACCTGCTGTAGAAGCTGTTTTCAAAGATTTAAAAAGTGCACGATTTACAATGTTTTGGGAAGGCTCAAAGGCAGGTGATGTGGATCTGTCAAATGCGAATGAGCTTTGGATCGATGCGTCCATGTTTCCAATACAAGATGATGCAGGAAAACTTGTGAATGTTGTGTGTCAATATGTTGACATCACCGATCGTAAGAAGGCGGAAGAGAAACTTAAAGATAGTGAGGAAAGGCTGACTTTGGTTATCAAAGGTTCCCATGATGCTCCCTGGGATTGGGATTTTGCCAATAAAAATATCTACTATTCTCCGCAATGGTGGGCACAGATCGGCTATAAACCTGATGAATTGACAGTAACTGATCAACTTTGGTATGAACTTACACACCCAGATGATAGAGGAATTACAGATGCAGTTTTGGATAAAGCAGTAAAATCGGATATGGAAAGCTATCAAATTGAATTCCGGTTGAAGCATAAAGACGGCCATTATGTTCCTATACTTTCACGAGGATTTATTACCCGAGATTCTGATGGAAATATGATCCGTGTAACAGGCACAAACATGGATTTGACTGAACGAAAACAGGCAGAATTGGAAATAGTTAGAGCCCAAGAAAAAGCAGAAGAAAGTGAGAAATATCTTGATAATATTATCAACAATATAGGTGACCCTGTTTTCGTAAAAGACAATCAAAGCAGAATACTGCTGGCAAATGAAGCTTTTTGTGATATTTTTGGCCTTCCAATATCTGCAATAATTGGTAAAACACTTGCCGAAGAAGTTACTCCGGAAGAACAAGAAAGTTTTTTGAAAATAGATAAGCAGGTGCTTGCCGATGGGATTGAAAATATTAATGAAGAGACCCTTACGGTTAGGGATGGAAATACACATATAATTTCTACAAAAAAGACAAGGTTTATAGATAATAATGGCAAAAAGTTTCTTATTGGTATTATTAGAGATATCACCGAACGCAAGCATGCTGAGGAAATACACCAAAAGAGTGAAATAGAATACCGGACAACAGTTGATAGCCTTCTTGTTGGTGTGGTAGTACATGATAGCGACTCCCGTATTTTGATCAGTAACCCTGAAGCAAATAATATTCTTGGTTTAACTTCAGAGCAAATGTCGGGCAAAGAGGTAACAGATCCGGAATGGATGTTTGTTTATGAAGATATGTCTCCGATGAAAATTGATGACTATCCCGCAAGTAAAGTAATCAGAACATTGAATCCGTTAAAAAATTATATATTTGGTATAATCTGCCCTGATAGAGAATTTGTTACCTGGGTAAATGTCAATGCAATGCCACTGCTAAATACTGATAATAAATTGGAAAAAGTTATAGTTAACTTTATCGACATCACCGAGCACAAGAAGGTGGAAGAAAAATTGAAACTCAATAGACTATTATTGAGAAAAATCCTGGATATCGTTCCAATATTTATTTGTGCCAAGAACCTCGAGGGCAAGTTTATTTTAGTTAATAAGAAACTAACCGCTTTCTATGGTTCAACAGTCGAAGCGATGACAAATGTAATTCATGCCGATCTATGTGAAGATGAGAATGAATTACGTGCTATGCTTGCTGATGACCGTGAAGTAATCGAAAGTGGCAAGCCAAAATTTATACCCGAAGAAACAATGGAGAATCCGGATGGAAGCACTATTATACTCGAAACATATAAGATACCTTTTGAAGCTCAGGGTAAACCGGCGGTCTTGATTGCAAGTATTGATATCACCGAGCGCAAGCAGGCGGAGGCTGAATTATTTAACGCCGAGAAAAAATATCGGGAGTTAGTAAACTTAGCCCAAGAAGGCATTTGGGCTATTGATAAAAAAAATGAAACCAGTTTCGTTAACCCAAGTATGGCCAAGATGTTAGGATATTCACCTGAAGAAATGCTGGGGAAATCTCTTTTTGATTTCATGGATGATGCTGGAATTAAGATCGCCAATCAAAACTTAGAGCGACGTCAAGCAGGATTTAAAGATCAGCACGACTTCGAATTTATTTGCAAGGATGGCAATCGAATTATTGCAGCATTAGAAACTGCACCAATACTAGATAAGGCTGGTAATTACGAAGGAGCACTTGCCGGGGTTATTAATATCACTGACCGTAAACAGGCAGAAAAAGACTTATTAGAAAGCGAAGAGTATTTCAGAACATTGATTGAAAATAGTAGTGATGTAATTTCTATATTAGACGATAAGGGATTTATTACATACGAAAGCCCATCTCATGAAAAAGTGCTGGGATACGAAACCGGTAAATTGATAGGTGAAAATGTTTTTGGATTAGTTCATCCTGATGACAGGGAGCGTATATCCAGGCAATTTGTAAAATTATTGAAAAGACCAAATGAAATTGAACAAGTTAATTTCAGGTTTCTTCATAAGAATGGAACATGGATATACATTGAAGGAACCGGTACCAATTTACTTAACTCTTCTAAAATAAAAGGGATTGTAGTTAATTACCGTGACATCACAGACCGCAAGCAGGCGGAAGAAATGCTGGCGGAGAATGATCTTAAGTATCGGAGTCTGTTCGATAACAAATTGAATGGACTTGCATATTGCAAGATCGTAGTGGACGATAACAACCGACCCGTGGATTATATCTTCCTTGAAATAAATAGAGCTTTCGAAGAGTTTACCGGGTTGAAGAAGGAAGTCGTTCTGGGCAAGCGGATTACGGAGATCATACCTGGGTTC
>JAVCDJ010000148.1 GCA_030765845.1 Candidatus Stygibacter australis | reverse complement strand
ATCCCCGTGCTGGGGCTGGTAGATGATCTTTTACTGGTCGTTTATGGCTTGAATGCCATTCTTAACGAGATTGATCCGGAAATAGTTCGTGAACACTGGAGTGGGGAAGATGATCTTCTACTTACTCTTAAGAACTCGATATTCGTGGCTGAGAGATTTTTATCTCGTAATGTTGTCAAAAAAATATCCACTTTCTTCAATAAACTGACAAGAAAATAGTTAATGAAGATCTTAATTGGTACAAAGAATAGAGATAAATTCAGCGAGATCAGAGAAATCCTCTCTGATCTCGATTTTGAACTGCTTTCTGCAGCAGATTTTGATGATCTCCCTGATGTAGTGGAAGATAAAGACACTATTGAAGGTAATGCGATCAAAAAAGCTGAAGAAATGGCTCTGCGCTCAAAGATGTATGTACTGGCTGATGATACTGGATTATTTGTGGATGCTTTAGATGGAGACCCTGGAGTGTATTCTGCCAGGTATGCCGGAGAAACCTGCAGCTATCGTGATAATAGAATGAAATTGCTGGATGAGATGACTGACATCGCAGATAGGAATGCCAGCTTCCGAACAGTGGTCGCATTGGCTGGTGGTAATGGTAAAGTGATAGCCACTGTCGAAGGAAAAGTTGAAGGTGAAATCATTTTTGAGGAAAAGGGAGATAAAGGTTTTGGCTATGACAGCATATTTTTATGTCATGAAACTGGAAAAACTTTTGCGGAAATGAGTTCTGAAAAGAAGCATAAGATCAGTCATAGAGGAAGGGCTTTCAAGAAAATGATAGAAAAAATTAAGGAATTAAATATACTGTAAGGGGGAACAATGGTTAATCCATCAATATTCAGAGAATATGATATTAGAGGTGTGGTAGATCAAGATCTTACACCGGAAGTGCTTTATTTAATTGGTAGAGGATATGGAACTTATATAAAACGAAAGGGAGCTAAAAATTGTGCTATTGGAGGAGATGCCAGACTCTCGACTCCTGAATTTAAAAAAGAATTCACTCGTGGTATGCTGGAATGCGGTTTAGATGTGATCGATGTCGGTATAGTAGCAACTCCAGTGCTTTATTTTTCTATCTGGAAACTCAATACAGATGGGGGAGTGGTAATTACTGCAAGTCACAATCCTGCCGAATATAACGGGATTAAAATGAATCTTGGCTTAGGAAGTGTTTTTGGCAAACAAATTCAGGATATACTGCATCTTATCCAGAATAATGATTTCGAAGCAGGAAGTGGAGTAAGAACAGAAGATGATACTTTGAGTGATACCTATATCAATTATATAGTAGATAACCTGCATATCAGCCGTCCAGTAAAAGTTGCTGTTGATGGAGGTAATGGTACTGGTGGTCCTTATCTGCCTGAAATACTTAGAAGATGCGGATGTGAAGTATCTGAAATTTACTGTGAGATGGATGGCACATTCCCTAATCATCATCCTGATCCTACAGTTGAGAAGAACATGAAAGATCTGCAGAAGCTCGTTAAAGATGAACATTTTGAAATTGGTCTGGGGCTTGATGGAGATGCTGATCGTATTGGCGTAATTGACGAAAAAGGCAAAATGCTATATGGAGATCAGATATTGAATATTATCGTACGTGATTTCCTCAAAGATAATAAAGGTGAAAAGATCATTGCAGATGTGAAATGCTCTAAGAATCTATTTGATGACATAGCAAAACAGGGTGGTATCCCGATAATGTATAAAACAGGTCATGCCAATATCAAGATGAAAATGCATCAGGAAGGTATTAAAGTATCTGGTGAGATGAGTGGACATATTTTCCTTAAAGACAGGTATTTAGGATATGATGATGCTATCTATGTGGGAGCACGACTGGTGGAAATCGTGGCAAATTCTAAACTCCCTGTAAGTGAGATGCTATCCGATCAGCCAGTTATGTATAATACGCCTGAATTACATATAGAAAGCACTGACGCTGATAAATTCAAAATTGTGGCTAAAGTACGGGATTCCTTTATCGCTGAAGGATATGAAGTCAACGATATTGATGGAATGAGATTAACTTTCCCGGATGGCTGGGCGTTATGCCGAGCATCTAATACCACACCACTACTAGTACTCCGTTTTGAAGCAGAGACTCAAGAAAGACTAAAGGAAATCCAGCAAACCGTTGAAGACAGGGTGAAGAAATTTTTAATTTAATTTATCAGGTAAATATATACTAAAACCACCAGATTATGGTGGTTTTTTTATTGGTAAAATTCGTAGATAACTTGTTGTGTTAAAATTCCCGGTCTGATCCCCTGAGAATCCCATTTCTTAATATCAGATAATTTATCAAAACTATGAACAGGACTTACAATGCTTTCTATCCCAAGAAGCATTGGTTCAGTTTTTATCACAATCTTTGTAAATTCAGGATCAGTAATCCCTTCTCTATTAATAATATTTTCATAGAAATTACGCTGCATCCCTATTCTCCAGAAGCTGATGACTCTTTCTGCTCTGATCTCTCCGACTTTAGTCATACCTTCAGGCTTATGATCAGCAATATTTATATCCTGATAAAAAAGTGGATATTGAAATACAAAACCCTCACAAGCACGATTATAATCCATTCTAACTTTTCCAGCAAAACGAGTGAATAGGGAAGAGGCAAATTTTATTGATAAGCCAGTATAGATAGTATTATCAACAGTTTCGTAATAGAGATTCAGGTCATAGCCCTTCCAATTAAAACCAATTAAACCACACCAGCCCCAGGCAGATTCCATAAGTACTGAATCGCTGCCATGATCTCTAATCGGTAATTTTCCAGCTCTGGCTTCCAGTATCATCCAGTCATTATCATAGTTGAAATAAAGATAATTATTCAGAAGACTGATATCTGCATGATCATATCCCGATTGATAGACAGTATTATGCCAGCCAATATTCCTCCAATTAAGATCATTTATCAATATTGAGCCATTATAACCGGATGGTTCATATCTTGAGCGTATATCACTCATTCCCGCAACTTGATCAAATCTGGAGATGATATTATTATCAGGAAATTGCAGAAATCTAATTCTTCCTATCCTGCAGGATGTGCTAAATTGCATGTCATTATAATAATAATGCCCATATAATTCCAGATATGATTCATCAAATCCTGGCTGCAATTGATTATATTCTGGCTTATTTTCTTTACTGAATTCAATTTGATTTATTTCCTTATTTCCTCGGGCTACACAATTTATTCTTATTCCAGGATATAGATATACCAAACCTCGAACCTGCAGATTTCTTAAATAAAGGTGATCTTCCCAGAAGTGCATACCAAGCGAGGTTTCGATGTGTCCGCTTAACGATTTTGGACAGGGCAGCCAGATCTCTCCTGATAGAAAGTACACCAGAATAAGCATCAGGAACAGCATACGGATCTTCATCAATTATTACTCTAAATACGACTTGATTGTATCCAGATTTTCTTCCAGTGAATGGGCATTGTTTATCAGTACATTACGGGCATTTTTCCCTGTATTTATCCTCAGATCATGATCAAGATATAATTCCAATATTGTCTTGAGTAGATCTTGCTGCTCAGCTATGAATATGCCTTGCTTTTCCAGCAATCTATTAACTGATTCCCTGCAGGAAGAATGATATACACCCATTATCACAGGTTTATTGTAATATGCTGCTTCCAGAGGATTATGTCCACCAAAATCAGTAAAACTGCCCCCAACAATAACCAGATCAGAAAAACTGTAAATCTCTGTTAATAAGCCAATATTATCAATAATAAGGATATCAAAATCAGTATGGATTTTGAACTCAGAAAGCATTACAACTTTTTGACCGTTAAATATTGCTTTCACTTCCTCAATGCGCTTCAGATGTCTGGGAGCGATGATCAGTTTCAGATTAGATATTTCTTTTTTCAATTGAGGATAAATATCCATAATTAACTGCTCCTCACCAGGTCTTGAACTCCCCACAGTTAAAACAAAATCTTGATAAGAAATGCCATATTTTAAATATTTATCAATATTGCCATGATCAGGAAGATCAATAGCAAACTTCAGGTTTCCACAATTTCTCACATGGGTGAAACCTAATTCTCTAAATCTATTCCTATCATGCTCTGACTGAGCATTAATTGCCTTTATGGCCTGCCACGGTTCCTGCCAGAAATGTCTGGTCCCAAGATATTTACTAAAAGATTGAGCAGTAAGACGTGCATTCACCAATATTACCGGAATATTCCTTAACTTAGCTTGAAAAAGCATTTGCGGCCAGAATTCTGTTTCCATGATCACAATGAGCTGAGGGTCTATCTTTCTGTAAAATAATGACATCATAATTGGTAAATCAAATGGTATATAGGATACTGCTATTGGCAGATCAATTTTTGATGCGGTCAATAGTCCTGTAGTAGTCATAGTAGTAAGAACTATTCTCTCGGCTCCAAATTGTTCTGCAGTTTTGATCAGAAGAGGCTTCAGGGCATTTACTTCGCCCATAGATGCAGCATGGAACCAGATGCTTTTTTGTCTGGTTAATATATCAAGCCCCAATCTACCCTTCATACCAGCTAAAATGAAAATGATCAATAAAGGAATAAATAAAATTACTTCCAGCAGTGTTATGAGTAATAAATATAAATAAAAAATCACCATATTACTTATCTTTAATTTCAAATATTATATCATCATCTACTTTAACGAGGATTACTTTAAAACGGTCAGCCAGGCGAATTGATTGGGCTTTGTGAATTCCCAGCAGAGTATCATAAGCAGCATGATATTCATAATGATCATCCTTGATCGATGAAAGTGGAACTATCCCGCTGACGGGGTACTTATCAATCTCAATAATTATCCCTTTTGCTTTCACTGCGATCACGACTCCGGAGTATTCTTCACCAACTCTCTTTTTCATAAAGAGAAGTTTGTTTTTGGTATCAACTTCCCTTTCTGTAGTATCAGCCAGTTTTTCCTTTTCCGTAGCTATCACGGCAATATCTTCCAGTTTACTGCGAGTGAATACATACCCATCATCACTTGCGGAATTCTTGATCAACGCCTTTATCTGATGATGTACCACCAGATCACAAATCCGCCTGATTGGTGATGTAAAATGTGTATAATTCTGCAAAGCCAAACCAAAATGCCCCTGATTAATAATATCATATCTTGCTTTTTTCATGTGCCTTAGCAGCACGCGGTCAAAAACCCGATGCCTGTCTTCTGTATCCAATGATTCCAGAGCAATCTGAAAGGCTTTATTAATAGTATGTGAAAGATCAAAACTAAAGTCATAGATACCTGCAAGTCTTTTAATATCATCTAATTGATCCGGTCCCGGAGCTTCATGCACCCTGTATAAAGTAGCTGATCGCGATAGAGTAACTGCCACATATTCATTGGCAGAAAGCATGAAATTTTCTATCATCTGATGTGATTCTGTCTCCCTGCTTCTTTGCAGATCGATAACGTGCCCTTCTTCATCAAAGATATATTCTGTTTCAGGCATATCAAGACTCAGATAACCTCGTTCAATTCTTGTTTTCTGCAATTTGGCCGAAAGCTCCTGCATCAGTAATATCAGTTTTTGTGTGTCCTCATCCAGATTATGCTCTCGCTTCTCCATAAAGTCATCTACTTCTTCATAAGCCAGCCGGGCATTTGATTCTATTACCGATTCCACTACTTTTTGATCAAGAATGTAACCGTCTGCATTATATTCAGATATCACCGTTAAAGTAAGCTTTTCCTCATCAGGACGCAATGAACATATTCCATTGGATAGTTTTTCGGGCAACATAGGCAATACTTTGCGTGGAAAGTAATAACTGTTTCCCCGCTGTAATGCCTCTTCAAATAAAGCAGAACCTACATTTACGTAATGCGCAACATCTGCAATATGCACATATAATCTATAACCTTCAGCAAGTCTTTCAAGTGATATCGCATCGTCATAATCTCTGGCAGATGCCGGATCGATAGTGATTGTGTATATATCCCTTAAATCAGTACGTTCATTGATCACTTCTTCAGTAATCCCATCATCCAGCTCTGATACTTCCTGCATAACGCTTTCAGGAAATTCCAAAGGTAGATTATATTCACAAATTACTGACATTATCTCTACTTCCGGTTCTCCAGCTTTACCTAATATTTCAATAACTTTGCAGCCAGGTAATAACCTTTTATCAGGATCCCCCCAATTGGTGATTTGGCAAACTATTTTTTCTCCAGAAACTGCTGCTCCTGCATCATATATCTCAAAATCACTATGTAAGAGTGAATTATCAGGAATCAAATATTTTCGACCTTGATATTTCTCCATTCTACCAACCACTCTCTCTCTGGCGCGCTGGCGGATTCCCGTGATATAGCCATGTAATTTGCCTTTACCTTCAAATTTGATCCCAACTGATACTTCATCTCCATCATAGGCATTCATTATATCTTCCCGTGAGATATAAATATCTCCTTCTTCGCGAATCACAAAAGCAAAAGATCTGTCTTGAGCCAGCGGTCTGGCATCAAAGATTCCTATATATTCCTGCGATAGGGTAGAGGCATCAAGATAGTAACGCTTATTTTTACCTGATATTTTGCGCTTCTGCTTCAATTTCCTTAATGTGTCTTCCAGATCACGTCTTTTATGCTTCTTTAAATGCAATGCTTTATATATCTCTCCGCTTTTAAAATCTTTCCCTTCATTATGCTTCAGGAATTTCTCTATTCTTTCACCTAACTTATTGTCATACATTAATATCGCTCCCCAACTTTTTCAGCCAGTAATTCAAATAATTTACCTTGTTCATGCTTATCTTTACTGAATCGCAATGATTGACCGCGAAAATTATCTAATCTGCGGGGTCTTTTAAATGTGCTGAGCATAACACCCTTTTTATCTGTATACCAGCACCCAAAATCAGACCAGTTTCGTTCTAATTTTATCTTCCAATACCATATCTGTATCTTATCATCAAATAATATATAAGTAGTTGGAATGAACCATGTTATCATGCTGCCTATAAAAAATAGCATCCCAAGATAAAAATAGATAGGTGCTTTCCAGGTAATTATTGCTGTCTGGTATAATATCATTGACACTAATACCATAATTGCGATCAAAAATATTGTTTTAACTGCTTCATCTAATAGTGGGTGAGAGGTCCATCTCAGTAAATCTTCCCTGTTTTCCATCCTAACTCCCTTATACTATGTTTTGGACAATTTCCCGGCATTTCTCTATTTCTTCTTTAATATTGATCATTTCTTCAAAAATGGCATTATGATTATATTTTGAACCTAAAGTATTAGTCTCTCGATGCATTTCCTGTAGAATGAAATTAAGATTCTTGCCCATATCGTCGTCATTATAAATAGTTTCCTGAAATTTATTAAAATGATGATGCAACCGTACTATCTCTTCAGTAACATCAGATTTTTCTACATATATAGCTATTTCAAGCGCTAATCGCTTTAATTCTTCATCACCTAATTGATTACCATATAGTTCTTTAGCATGTGATTGTATCTGCTCATTAACTTCAGTTTTATAGGCGGGAAAGGCAACTTCTATCTTGCTTAAAGATTCTCTCATCTCTTTAAGTGCTTTCAGCATATAATCATGCATTGATTTCCCTTCCTTTAAAGCTGAATCCTGATGATCTTTGATCCCATCTTCTACTACTGTTATTATCTTGGATTTAAGATCATTATCCTTTGATAGATCATCTGACTGATAGACAATTTCTTCATTTTCCAGAAATAGCTGTAAGGGTATATCGTCTTTATTCCCTGTAATTTGCTTAATTTTCGCAAAAACTTCATTATATGCTTTTAATTTGATCGCATTTATCTTAAGCTCTGGTGGTTTGAATGATATTAGGCTAATTCTCCCGGATATTTTTCCTCTATTGATCCGATCTTTGATGATATTATTTATTTCCATCTCCATGAATGACAACTCACGTGGTATATTTATCCTTATTTCTAAAAATCTGCTGTTAACAGACTTGATCTCAAACTCAATCATATAATCTTCGCCAGAATATATTGATTTACCATATCCGGTCATACTTCGCATATTATCCTCCAAATCTGAAAATTGCTGTCCACTACATTTAGTCAATCTTTTATCAGAATGTTAATGAAATAACTTTGAATCTAATTTCATATTAAAATAAATTTCAGATCCATAGAGCCTCAATAAGAGCTTAAAAATAAAAAGTAATATTAAAACACATTCCCGTCAGAGAAAGTCTGCTCTCCCCGATCCACATCAATTTTTGTATAGTGCCATAATATATATTATGTAAACTTACGTGAGTGAAGATATGTTTCTATGCTGTATACTGATAGTCATCCCGTCTTAATGCGCTTTTTTGACTATTTTTTGTCGAAATAGTTTAGGTGCTGTTTTGAAATTAAACGGCATATCTGATCTTAATATTTCAATAAATCAGATGAAATAAAAGCATCTTGTCAGCATACCTGACACTCCCCCATTTAGGATTAAAAACAATTTTCCAACCAAATTATTTGAAGATGTTGAGTAGAAAAAGTAGCATTGAGATTTTCTATTTACCTAATACTCTTATCGAAAAAGTAGATACTCCAGGAAACTGCACTCAAGACGACACAACAAAAAAATGTGGTATCGTTTCGAGTGCAGGATGAAGTTATGTGGTTTTGCTTACCCAAAGTCTCTTATTTAGTATTTATCCAAATCGGATACTGTTGCTTTGATAATTTATTTTATACTATTCTATTTAGTTGTGGATTATTATAGTAATCTCAATAATTCCTCTTTTTTAAAGTGAACCATTATTTATGCAGAGACTTATAAGGGATGTGATGATACACAACATAACATTGGAATGCTACCACAAGCATCGTTACAGTTCTTATTTCATACCTGTTGAGAACTTAGATAGCATTTAGTTTGCTTTAAATGAGATTTTTTCGCAAGTTATAAATTATGTGATTTAAGGACTCCTTATCTTGAGTATTGTTAGAACTGTCATCCCCCTGTTATTCTTTTAATATTTTATCATAATTAATTGAATTATAACATGTTACATCATACAATTTAATCAAATTAAATTACACCCTATAAGGTTGATATTACAATAGCCACGGGTGAAACCCGTGGCTATTATTGTGATGCCCCTCCAGGGCATTCTTGAAGTCAGAAAACATTTTAATTTCGGGGGTATGCCAATTGAGTATTGTTAGAAATATTGACAATATGTGGGGGAGATAATATCTTCAAATTATGAAAAAAGCAGAATATTATCAAGAACTAGGTGATGGTAGAGTTCATTGTCAGCTTTGCCCTGTTAATTGTGTAATTTTGCCTGATAGACTGGGCAGGTGCAAATCAAGGAAAAATGTCATGGGTAAGCTGTTTACCCTCAATTATGGGAATACTGTGTCTCTTAATCCTTATGATCCGGTTGAGAAAAAGCCTTTATATCACTTTCTGCCTGGAGAAAGGATATTATCAATAGGGCCTAATTATTGTAATTTACACTGCAATTACTGCCAGAATTATCAAATATCACAGATGAAAGCTGATACCCAGAAGCTGACCAAAGAGGGATTACTACAGATATTGCATGAATATAATCTCAACTCTATTGCTTTTACTTATACAGAACCTATTATCTGGTATGAATTTATGAAGTCAACATCTGAATATCTGCAGAATAATGGGATCAAGACAGTAATGATATCTAATGGATATATAAATCATGAGCCTTTGGTTGCGCTTCTCCCCCACATCACAGCAGCAAATATTGACCTGAAATCAATAAGAGATGAATTTTATCAGCGAAATTGTCTGGGAAGTGTGCAACCAGTACTTGATACGATCAGATATGCTGCGAAACATTGTCATTTGGAAATCACAAATCTTTTAATAACCGATGAAAATGACAGTGATAAAGATATTAATGATCTGATAGATTTTATTGCCGGAGTAGATTATCGCATACCGCTTCATTTTTCCAGATATTATCCGTGTTATAAATTAAACAATCCGGCAACAAATACAGAAAGACTTCATTACGCTTATAAACAGGCACAAAAGAAACTGGCTCATGTATATTTAGGTAATATTCCCTTTGATAATCGGCTGATCTGTGAGGAGTGTCAGGCTGATTTAGGAGCACGTGGTTATAATATCCCTTTGAAAATTAAAAATGGAAAATGTCCGGAGTGTGGACATATTAATTATGGTATCTGGAAATAAAATAAAACACGGACTGAAATTGCTCAATGCTGCTGACAGGATTTTGATAATTTTCCTTTTATTAGTCATCTTTGTGGGATTTTATCTGCAATTATCAGGTAAGCAAGCTCAAAATATTCAAATAGTAATTAATGATGAGGTATTTGGGAGATACCAATTAGCAAAAGATCAGGTGATAGAAATCAATCAGGGTACAATTTTAGAAATCAAGGATGAAAGATTCAGATTAAGAGAATCATCATGTCCACATCAAATATGCGTAAACCAGGGCTGGAGTAATGGACAGCCGATAATTTGTGTACCTCAGAGATTAGTTATATCTGTAATAAAAGAAGCTGGTGATAAGGAGATACCTTTAACTTATTAATTTGGAATCTTTTGGGCAACTACTATCAATCGATGAGACTCATTTAAGAAATCCGAAAAATCATAATCTCCAAAAGTATTTAGGATATAAAAACCACTTTTTGTTAGTAAATCAGTAATTTCCTTAAGAGAGACTTTCTTTAAAGAAATATTACTTGTGAAATCAGTTATTGATCCGTCATTATATCTCACCTGATAATGATCGTGCCAGTGTCTAATATTTTGCGAATTATCAGTATTCCAGAAGGTGGACATGATAATATCAACCTTTAGAGGGGTATTATATGAAGAGTATAATTTAGTGAGAGGCAGATTTTGAGGTGGATGAAGGATATCATTATCCAAATCAAGACATAGTGTTCCTCCGAGAGGCAGGTGATCATTTATAGTTTTTAGGCATTTATACTGATCTTCAGAATTCAGCAAATATTGAAAGGTGGAATATGTAGCCAGACAAATAGAGAATTTTTTATCAAGATCAAGATAACGCATATCCGCTTCTAAAACAATCAGCTCTCCCCCATCAGTAATGGCAGCTGCTTTAGATTTAAGTTTCTGTAAGGCTGGAGCAGAATTATCAACGGCACAGACATTTAAACCCGATTTAATTAAAGGGATAGTGAAACATCCGGTTCCTGCTCCTAATTCGAGAATATCTCCTTGATAATTTTCAGCAATAGTTTTCCAGAATTTGATCTCAATAATTCTATCACCGAGAATGAACCTTGTTTCCCAGTCGCAGATGTCATGATAAGATAAAGGAGGCATATTATTCTTCAAAGTAGGGATTAAGTCTTTCTACTTCTTCTGACTGGAGGATTTCATAAACTTCAGCAGGAGATTTAGCTTTGATCAATTTTTCCTTAATCAAGGGCTGATGACCAAAAATTCTGGCAACGTGAGCAAGTACATTCAAGTGCAGATCTATGCTTTCTCTGGGAGTAGCGATCATGATCACGATATTAACGGGTTGATCATCAATAGAATCAAATTCGATACCCTGGGATGAAATACCGATAACACCCATTATCCGCGGACCACCTTTTATAATAGCGTGCGGGATAGCAATATTATTACCGATACCCGTAGAAATCTCACTTTCTCTTTCGTGAACAGAATTTTTGAGTTCTTCCAAGGTCATGTATTCCTGGCATTTATGGGTTCGAAAGAGAAATTCAGTGAGGATATCGAGAGCTTCCCATTTATCCTTATTATCAAGGTTGATGAGAATAAATTCCTCCTGGAGAAATTCCAGCAGTCTGATGCGGTCTTTATCTGCTTCACCTACTCTTTTGAGAGCCTGGCCAGTGAAGATGGGACCCAATAACTCATACACCACAACAGCGGTAAGTATCACAGCAGTTATCTGGGCAGAATATTCAGCTAAAAATGGTGAATTAGCACAGAGCATCACAAGACCTATTGCCAGACCGGCAATGGGAAACATACTGAATCCGATATTATTCCTTAAAGATCTTTGGGAGCCGGAGAATAAGGCACCCAGATATGGACCAGAAACCTTCCCAATGAATCTGCTTATGATCAGAATACTACCAGCAAAACCTGCAACAGCAATTGCTTTGAAATTGAAATGCGTACCTGAAAGAACAAAGAAGAGAGAGAAAACTTCTTTTTCAATATCAGTGAAAGCTCCGAAAAGTTCACTTTTGTACCTTGATTTATTAGTGAGAATGATCCCGAGGATCAAACTGGAAAGAATGCCTGAGAAATGCAGTGATTCTGAAGCACCTACCGTAATGATCACAGCCAGAACCACCATAGTCAGAAATGAAAGTCTGGTTTTATGTTTTTCAGTAAGATAAATAACGCAATAACCTACAAACCCGCCCACTATAAGACTTTCAATGAGCAATAAAAAGGGATTAAAGACAGTCTGGATCAGGGAAAAGGTAGTTTGCGAGGATTGGGCAAATAAATAATAATAAAAGGTATAGAATATCAATATTACCAGCACATTATTAAATGCTACTGATGCCAGGAGAGTTTTGGTGAAAATACCCTTAGCTCTTTTTTCACGAACTATATGAATAGTAGAGCCTGGTGCTGTGGTCATAGCAATTGCAGATATAAGAAGAGCGGAAGGGAATGGCATTTTCACCAGGAAATATAGTGCTGAGAAAATTATTGAGCCCGTGATAATTACATCACAAACAGTTATAAGAAATATCCTGGTTCCTGAATTATGCAGCTTGCGGAAATCAAGATGACTACCAATAGCAAAACCAATAAAACCAAGAGCAAAATTTGTGATCGGGCGAAATGATTCATATATTTCTGGATTGAAAATATTGAGGATATGGGGGCCAATAATGATACCACCTACTATCTGCATAGTTACTGATGGGAGATGGATTTTTTTAGCCAAACGAGAGAATATAAAGCCGACAATGAGAATTACTGCTATAACAAAGAGGACATTAACCTCTTCCAGTAAAGCGCTTTTATGTTGTATCCAGCTGCTTAAATGTTCCTGCATTAAATTTCTTTTCCTTTTAATGTCCAGCCTACAGCGTCAACTATCTTCACATTTACAAATTTACCGATTTTATCTTTAGTACCTGGAAATACAGTCACTTTGAAATCAGGGGTTTTCCCTGCAACTTCAAGTTCAGATTTCCTGCTGATACCTTCCACGTAAATCTCACGCGTCTTCCCTATCTGCTGTTGATATATCTTATGAGTGATCTTTTCCTGTTGAGTGATCAATCTTTGTAATCTTTCCAACCTTATCTCTTCTGGGATCTGATCTATGAAACCGGCAGCTTTTGTACCTGAGCGAGGAGAATATTTGAACATATAAGCAAAATCAAACTCAATATCCTTCATCAGGTTATAAGTGTTCATAAATTGTTCTTCTGATTCACCCGGGAATCCGGCAATCACATCAGTAGTAATGGCAATTTCCGGCATTGCCTTTCGGAGTTTTACAATCAGGTCATAATAGTGCTGAGCTGTGTAGCCTCTATTCATTCTTGCTAATATCTTATCATCACCAGATTGCATGGCTAAATGAAAGTGCTGGCAGATTTTATTTGAATCAGCCATTACCTGGATGAGATGATCTGAGAGGTCTTTGGGATGTGAAGTTGTGAAGCGTATCCTTTTTATATTGGGGATTTTATTTACCATTTCCAGCAAATGAGGGAAGCTTATATCGTCATACTGGTAAGAATTTACATTTTGACCCAACAGCATAACTTCATATCTTCCCTGATCAGCAGCAATTTTCACATCTTCTAATATCTCTTTATGGTCACGGCTGCGTTCTCTTCCTCTGGTGTAGGGAACAATACAATAGCTGCAGAAATTATTACACCCACGCATGATAGTGACAAATGCTTTCAGCGGATCCTGGTGTATGGGCATAATTTCGGGATATACCTGTTCATTATTAATATCCGTAACGCTGAGCATTTCCTGATGAAAGGCAGAATTGATAATGTCCGGCAGTTTGTCATACATATCCACGCCTACCACAAAATCAACTCCAGTACTGAGCTGCATAATGTCTTCTCCCAGTCTTTGTGCCATACATCCAATCACGCCAATTTTAACATTTCGAGAGATTTTATACTTCATCTCATTATTGATCCTGCCCATCACGCGATCTTCGGCGTGTTGACGCACTGAGCAGGTATTGAAAAGAATCACGTCAGCTTCGGCAATATCTGCAGCTTTTTCATAACCACTTCTTTCGAGAATGGTCATCACCAGTTCGCTATCTGCCACATTCATCTGGCAGCCATAAGTTTCAATAAAATATTTCACTTGTCTTCCTGTATTTATTAGTTTTTTTTTAATTTCTATAACGATCAGCCAGCAGAATAATATCACGCAGTGAGTCAACATTCTGGGCATTGAGCCATTTTTCCTGAAAATCATGCTGCTGCACTATCTGAGCAATAGCAGCCAGTGATTTCAGATGGAATTGGCGTTCATCCTTTGATCCTGCAATCACAAAAATTATTTTTACTGCGGGTGCAGTTTCTGAAAAATAAACACCTCTGTGCGACCGTGCTAATAGTATTTCAAATCTTTTCTCTCCTGAGAGAATGATATGAGGAATTGCCAGAATAGGGGTTAACACAGTAGAGCTCTCTTCTTCTCGGCTGATAAGTTTATGGTATATTTCGCGCTCACCACAAGTAAGCGAGTCATTTAGTACACCCGCAACCCGAGCAAAGAATTCTTCTTTGCTTTCTTTATCGATCATATCTAATATTGGACATTTCTCAATTATCATATCAAATCGATCCTGCTGAATACTGTCCCTTTCCAGAATAATTTCCTTTAGCTCCAGCTCCAGTTCGGCAGAGTCCAGTTCTGAAGACTTTATTCTTCGGATCAGATATAATAGGGCACTTTCTCTATTTGATCTTATCTTACCGTAGAGATGATACCAGATATAGCTTATAATCAAAAATGCTGATGAGATCAAAAGTGGTGTAGACCCCATCTCAAATATAAGGAAACCATAAACTACTATTGCAGTAACTTGAAGCCAGGGATATAAAGGTGATCTAAATTTTGGCTGATAATTCTGGATATGGCTTTCGCGCATGATAATAACGGCTAAATTAATCATGGCAAATAATATCAAACTTATTGTGGATGCTGTTTTTATAAGCAATTCCAGATCAAGAAAGATAATTACAAAGACCATAATAAGAACAGTCATAATGATGGAAAAATGAGGTGTCTGATATTCCTTATTAATTCTACTGAAAAACTTTGGCAGCAAACGATCTCTGCTCATGGCAAAAGGGATTCTGGAAGCAGCCATAATGCCTGCATTACCGGTGGATATAAATGCCAGCAGGGCAGCAACAGCCATGATCAGCATACCCAGATTGCCGGAAAACAATCGAGCAGCATCAGAAATAGGTGTTAGAGATGGTATTCCAGCGCTGTTTATTAACTTATCACCGCTTATACCAACTGTAATGAAAACAACTAAAACATAGAGCAGGGTTACGACGATAAAGGTGATGATCATTCCTAAGGGTAGATTTTTGTTAGGATTCTTGATCTCTTCCGCAATACTGGCAATTTTGGTTAAACCGCTATAGGAAATAAAGATCAGTCCTGCTGTGGCAAAAAGGTCTCTCGTTGAACCCCGATTGAAATTTGAAAAATTTGATAATTGCACTTTACCTATTCCAAAGATAATAAATAAAGTAAGGATTATCAGGAGTCCTATAATCAGAATAGATTGCAGTTTTCCAGAATGTCTGGCACTCACCATATTGAGGAACATAAATAATATGCAGAAGAAAAGGGCTATCAACTTAACCTGATTATAAGTGATACTGGGAAATAATATAGTAGAGAATGCGCCAATACCCAATAATGCGAAAGCACTTTTAAATGCTAGACTGAACCAGGCAGCCATACCTGCAATGGTACCCAAACCAGAACCCATACTGCGATTGATGAAAAAATAATCCCCTCCAGCTTTGGGCATTGCTGTTGCCAGTTCTGCTTTGCAAAATAAAGAAGGTATCACTAGTATTCCAGCTAATAAATAGGCAATAAATACTATAGGTCCCACTTTTAAATACGCCAAACCTGGTAAAATGAACAAACCTGAAGAGATCATTGCTCCAGCAGCAATGCTAAATACATCAAATAAACCCAATTCTTTTTTTAACTTCATACTTCATTTCCCTTACGCATTTGCATGTTTCTATTCATTAGATTGGGTGAAATATTGTCAATTATTACTCTTAGTTGCATTAAAAAAGTAGAATTCCTTATGTTATTAAAAGTGAATATATCGTAGAAATATATTTTGGGGTGAGATATCAAGGATATCGTGTTTTTACATTAGGTACGTTATAATATATATAGATAACATTAATGGACTTATAGATCACAAAGATAGTAAATTATACACTCATAACCCACAGGGAACCCACTGGGGAGTTACAGTGAGCAAAAAGAGGGCATTTAACACCTCTAATACAATATAATATTGATATTTAACCTAAAGCTGTAAAAAAAGTGATCCAATTTGGGTCAAATGAAACAGATTGCTAAATAATTTGAATAAAAGAAATGGGATATCCTTTAAGAAAACAACTGTATTATTTATCAAATATGTCAGCATGATCTAGACCATAGAAATTTATAAATAAGCTAACTTTTTAACATTTTCTTGACTTAAAATGTCTTTTTTGAGTAAATAGTATTTGTAAGAAGCTAATCATTATTAATACTTTCTTTTTGGAGGGTCTATGAAATATTTTATGTGGATACTAGTTGTTTTTTTTGTTTTTGGATTTTGCAATAATTTATATAGTCAAGAAAAATACAGTATTGAAGAACTTCTGGAAATGTCACTTGATGAACTACTTAATCTTAAGATCAGAACCGGTACACTCATTGATATCAAAGGAAGTGAACTTCCAGTAGCCTTGACAATAATTAATAAACAGGATATCCAATTGACACCAGCAAGGAATCTTCTTGATCTTCTGGAGATTTACGTTCCAGGATTTACTTATGTGGAACATTTTATGGGACCAAGAATGGGACTTAGAGGTATTCTGGGAGATCAGAATTATTCATTTCTTCTACTTGTGAATGGAAAAAATGAAAATCTTAAACATAGCCATGGACCTTTCTTTGAATTACTGAATAAAGACATATCTGATATTCAAAGGATAGAAGTTATCAGAGGACCTGGCTCAGTTACATATGGACCTGGAGCAATTGCAGGAATTATCAATATCATTACCATTAATAATTGTGATAATGATCTTAATCAATTATCTTACTCAAAAAATACGCTCTATAATTTTAATAAATATTCCTTTGAAAGCCATTATAAATATAATGCTTTTGAGTCTTACCTGAAATACAGCCAGGTGAGATCGGATGGAAACAAAGAAACTAAATTCTGGTATATTGATAGAGCTCATGGATATGGCTATGGATTTATGAGTCCTTCATGGGGAAATATGGATACTGGTTCACTACCTCCTCCCCTATATGCAGATTACAATGACCAGCCAGAAATCAAGATGCAATACTATGCAAAATACAAGGAAGATTATGAGCTTCTGGCAAGATATTCAACTACAAGCCAAAACTATACAACTCAATCAACAACTCTTTTTAACGATGACATCTGGAGTGGAGTTTCAGGCAAATATGCCAGTATTGAGCTCAAGCATCATTACTCTTTTTCAGACATTCTTAGTTATAAATCATTGCTAAGTTTTGACTCCGCGGATATCTGTGAATACCGTTATTGGAGAGGAGAAGACGCGAATCTGGAAGATATATCTCAAAAAGGACTATCTTTCTCAGAAAATGAATATAATTATAATATTCAAATAAATTTTGAGCCGAATAAAAAAATCAATCTTGCTTTTGGAGCAGAATATAGTTATGAATTTTATGCACCACAATGGGGAAAGGAAGATGACACTTTTTTGATGTCATTCCAGCCACCTATACGCTTTGCTGTAATTGACAGCAGTTCCGGTTTTTACCAATATTTCCATGATTTGGGATATGCCACCCTGATTGATGATGATATTTCCTGTAATACGATTTCAGTTTTTGGTGAGGGCTATTTTGATTTACATCCGAAGCTTAAAATGATGATCTCAGGACGTTATGACAAGCACAATCTTGCTGATCAAGCCATAAGCCCACGACTTGCTTTGATCTCATCCATTAACGAAAATAATATAATGAAACTAACTCTTCAGAAATCCGTGAGAATTCCTTTATTCAGTGACCTTTATTCTCAGGATTATCTTGAAACAGGTAAATCAGAATTTGAAGAACTTCGGGGTATGGAATTATCATATCAAAGGCTGCAAAATCAGAATTTGTCTCTAGGAATGAATCTCTATTACAATGAAATAGATCAATTTGCCTGGATCCCAGAAACTTCTGCTTCAGGATTAGCCGGTAATCTTGATCTGATGGGTTTGGAGATGGAATTACAGTATAAAACAAATAGAACCCAGGCAGGTATGAATTATTCTTATGTGAAGCAGCTGAACTGGGAATCTTCATTTAATGATACTGCCTGGATAACTGGACTTGATGGAGAGATCATTTACCTTGAGGATAATGCCAGTGATCGGCTGAACAATTTACCGAGTCACAGTTTGAAATTCTTCTTGAACCGTAACCTTACAGAGAATTTGAGACTTCATCTGGATGGTCGTTTTGCCTTTGATTATCAACAATCAATAATGCTGGATAAATTTGAAGAAGCACATGAGGAATATGGCAATCCTGTAACTCTTGAAGAAATGAATGATATCATTGACGCATTAGAAGATCATGGATATGCCCAGCCATCCTTCACCTCAGATATTTCTTTATCCTGGAAGAAAGAACTGAGTAAAATTAGTTTTACTACCATGATATTTGCCAGAAATATTTTGAGCTATAACCATGTGCGATATATCATTCAGTACTGGGAAAATGGTAATCTCAGGCAATATCCCCGTCAATGTGGATTTATCGAAGAGCCTTTAGATATTGGCATTGAAATTTCCTGCAATTTTTAATAAAAAGTAAGCCTCATCTCTCAAATGAAAGATGAGGCTTTATTAATTCCTAAGCTATTGAGTTAAGACGATGTACTCATCGGATTGACTTAAGAGCGACCATTGCCACTCCAAAAAAAACCTTAAGTCAATCTGCAGTAGCATCTTAACTCAATATTTTTTCTTATTTCAGCAGGAGCATTTTACTTGTTTCTACTCCCTTTGAATGTGAAATTCTGCTAAAATAAATTCCACTGGCAATAGCTTTTCCACTATTATCTGTACCATCCCAGACTTCAAAGTGATTTCCACTTGTTTGAGTTCCATTATAAAGAGTCTTAACCAGTCTTCCAGCTACATCATATACAGAAAGATCAATATCAGTGCTCTGCTGCAGTGAATAATCTATTCTTGTGGTAGGATTGAAAGGATTGGGATAATTACCTCTAATGATAACAGAGGAAGCATCAATTACACTTTCAGTTGTGTTAGATTCAGGATACATGTCTGCAACATAACGTGGATTAAGACTATATTCATCATATGAATAAACTACCATTCCAACCAGTCTTCCCCAGAAATCACCGAGAGTGATAACTATTTCTGGTTCAACTTCGTCCAGATAGAAAAAACTGTCATCTATCTGGCAGGGTGCTGAGCCATCAGTTACATACCATACTCCATATTCATTCTGGGCAGCAGTAACTGTGACATCATCTACCTGCACCAGGCAACCTTCATAGGCTTCCATACTTGCCAGATCTGCAGTTGATATTTCAACTGGTGCTGGAACTGCTGCTGTACCTATCACTTCACATTCTTCTATTGAAGCAAGTTCTGTAAGTTCATAATATTCATCAACAGTAGCAGTGATAGTTACCAGATCACCTTCGGCCAGACTCCACACATAAGCTTCATCATAATCAAATACATATACGCCACTCCAGGCACCACCATCAGGGTCTACTATAAAGAAACTAGCATGACCGCCACCGGGCTTCCAGCCAACACCTACTACAACTGCTTCCTCAATTGTCACCACCTGTTCCAGGTAAGGTGAATCTCCACTCGGGTCTTCAGTGAATTGGATATCATGAACAGTAACAGCGAATAAGCTGCCTATCATGATTGCAAACATAAATAAAACTAAGGTCTTTTTCATTATTTCCTCCTTGGATTAATTAAAATTTTAATTCTACTGTTGTAGCTATATTGAATTTAGGTGCAGGTACTACGTAAAGATTTTTTTCTTCCAGCATATAGTCATTTCTGCCGTAATCTGTACCTACATATCCTTTAGTATAATTTTCGTCCCGATTATTGACATTCTTGAAATCAACTTTAACCATCAATTCTTTATTACCAAATACAACACAATCATATGTTACTGACATATTTACTGTAAAGAAATGTGGCAATTTTGAATCAAAGGTAGCTTCAGTATAATGGGTCACACCATTTTCATCAATATAATCGACAATAGGTCTTTCATATTCATTTTCTTCATTACAATAATACTCATCCCACCATTTGAAATCTGTTCCCACTTTCAAGCTGCCGTCATTTGGCAGATATTTGAAGGTATATGCAAGATTTCCTGATGCCATTTGTTCTGGTGAAAAAGGTACTACATTCCCAATTAATTCTTCTGCAGGAGTATTGCCAATAGTTTCTGCATTCATTTTGTTCCAGCGGTTACGACTAAGCGTACCCGATAAGCCATATTCAAATCCCATGCTTTTCCCAGAGAATGATAATTCAATGCCTTGATGGGTTGCATCTCCATAATTAGTCGTCAAAGTCTGCTCTTCCCCATCAACCGGCATTGTTACTGAACCTATCTTATCCAGATAGTGAGTGCGATAAATATTAAGGTTGATTTTACGATTGAAATCACGATAACTATATCCAAATTCATAAGTAACCACTTTTTCCGGTTTAAGTTCTTTGATCTGTACTCCGTCAACGAACCCATCTTGATTTGGTCCATATTTATAACTGTACCAGTCTCTTACTTTGGGCTCTTTTTTGGCGATAGAATAATTTACAAACATGCTGAATTTATCGGAAGCTTTATAATTCATACCGAATTTGGGAGAAACAAATTCCCAGGTTCGCTTGTAGTCTTCATCATCAAATAAAAGAGTATCATTATCTGTCATCTCTTTGGTATTATAAATATATTCATCAAGGAATTGACCTGTTCCGAAATCAAATATTTGAATTGGATTTTCTTCTACCTCAGAATAATACTGGGCTGCCTGTACATCAGCCATAAAATTAATTTTCTCACTGGGGCTGATATTGAATCTGCAAAACCCTGATAAATTGCGTACAGAACTTGAATAGTCACTACTTACTTGTGTCTGATCATAAATATTATAAGCATCGGTTAAGGAATCATTTGCTGCGTAATGGAAGTCATTTGATTCTACATAGTGATCTGCCATCCAATAACGGAACTCATATCCTGCTATCACTTCAAAGTAATGATTAACCTTGTTTTGATAATATGAATTAATTCCCAATTGCTTATGTTGATTCTTCATGTCATTTTCAAAACCATTTTCATATGTACTAGTTATCAGATTGGTTGCGCTGCTGTAGCGGAACCGATATTCTTCTCCCTGGTAAGTATAGATATAAAAGTCATCATTTGTGGGATCAATGATCAAACCTTCTGGTAGTTCACCGGTCTGCTCATATATCCAGGCTGCATGCTTACCAAAAAGTCTTCTATCGCTATCCATATCAGCATCCAATGGTCTTACTTCACCAGTTTCCACATCAAAATAATCATTTTTAAGATACTTTCCACCACCAACGCCCATCGTAACAAAGAAATTGGTCATCACTGATGATTGATCAGTTATCTTCCAATTATCACGAATAGAAAATTGAGGCTTGAAATAGTAATTTTCCTGATAGCCAGAAAGACTTCTATTATAATTTCTTCCTAAAGTATCAAATAAATCAGGATCAGAAGTAGTTCTAGCCTGATTATGACTCTGAGGAGCAGCGATCAATGAGAAGTTCATTTTATGAGGACCTGCTCTCAGTTCACTTTCGGCTCCAAATGACCAGCCATCATAACTGGTTCCTTCAATATAGGAATCACCTGCTTTCCGTTCAGTAGATATAATCAAATTGAAATTTCCAATATCACCAGAATTGTAGCGGACAATTGCATTATAATTTATAGGTTGATATTTCTCTATTTCTCCTTGTCCATTTGCCGTTTCATCTGGACTTTGATAACTATTTACAGAACTACGAAGACTCCACTCTGCTTTTGGTGTAGCTTTCATAGTCTCTATATTCAATGAGCCCCCAAAAGCTCCAGAGCCATATAATGATGATGAAGCTCCTCTTTGCACCTGCACAGAATTCACATTTGATGAAAGCCCTGTCCAGTTAGACCAGTAAACTTTCTGGGATTCTGGATCATTTACTGGAATACCATTAATTAATACCTGAATTTTCTCTGCATCAAAGCCTCGAATACTTAATTCAGCTTCTCCCAATCCACTGCCAGAGGCAAACACACCAGGTACATCCTCGATTAATTCCGGCATATCCTGGGTAGTATACCTATCTGCAATATCCTCATTAGATAATTCGGTAAATGCTACAGGACTTTCTCCCGGAATTGATCTGAGAGCATTAATTGAACTTCCACTGATCTGAAGAGCATCGATTTCCAGATTGAAATTGACACTAGTGGTTTCGCTTTCTTTCACAACAATCTCTTTTTGTTGAGGCTTATATCCAATAAGCTCAATCGATAATGTGTGAGTCCCCAAAGGTACATCTTTAAAATAAAACTTCCCCTGGGAATTTGTGTAATTACCTTCATTAATATCTGTAATCCTCACAACAACCATTTCCAGCGGGTCGCCACTTTTGGCAGATTTCACCTCACCAAATATATTGCCCCCGATGGCAAACAAATTCACTGATAATAATAATACCAAAAACATAATAACAAAGCTCTTCTTCATCAATTACCTCTCATACGGTTATTTATTCTTTTCACTTAATATGAAAACAATAAGTTCTTAGAGTAAGTATTTAAGAATTACTGAATTAATGTAAAGAAATAATTATTATTTCCTGTAATTTTTTTTCTGCGATTTTATAACTTTACAATTTATTACCACTTAAATAATTCTTCACAAAAATATATAAATATTCAGGCGAAGGTGATATTGGTAATAAAGGAAAGTTATTTGATAATTTTCTTACTACTCGCCAGTAGAATCATCCATAAATATAAGGAGAATAAAATGAAAAAAATTATAGTCCTTGGTGCTGGAATGGTCGGCAGTGCAATAGCACTTGATCTAGCCCAAAATTACCAGGTCACTTCAATAGATATTAAAGATGAAAATCTGCTTCCACTAAAAAATATCCCCGGGATCAAAACTCAAGTTGCCGATCTTACAAAATCTGAGAATATTAAGAGAATTATTGCAGACTGCGATCTTGTAGTAAATGCCGTTCCTGGTTTTATGGGATACAGAACGACTAAAGCCGTGATCGAAGCCGGAAAAAATATCGTAGATATCTCCTTCTTCCCAGAAGATTGTTTTGAGCTTGATGAACTGGCAAGGCAAAAAGGGGTAACAGCTATTGTTGATTGCGGTGTTGCTCCTGGAATGGGCAATATCATCTTAGGCTATCATCATGTTGCAATGAGCGTGGAAAGCTATGAATGTTATGTAGGTGGATTACCATTTAAACGCAGCCTGCCCTTTCAATACAAAGCTCCCTTTTCGCCTATTGATGTCATCGAAGAATATATCCGTCCCGCACGTTATCTCAAAGATGGTAAACTCGTCACTATGCCTGCCCTTTCTGAGCCCGAATTCCTGGATTTTAACGAAATCGGTACGCTGGAAGCATTTAATACTGACGGTTTACGCTCTCTGCTCTTTACTATTAAAATTCCAAATATGATTGAGAAAACCATGCGCTATCCAGGTCACATCGAATATATGAAAATGCTGAAGGATTCCGGCTTTTTCAGTGAAGCTGAAATTATGATTAAGGGTATTAAAATCAAGCCTATTGATATGACTGCCCGTTTACTTATCGATAAATGGAAACTGGGTAAAAATGAACCTGAATTTACTGTAATGAGAATTATCATAAAAGGAAAAGAAAATGGCAAACCAATCCGCTGGCAATATGATCTCTTTGATAGATATGATGAAAAAACCGGCATATCTTCAATGGCACGCACGACTGGTTATACTGCCACTTCTGCAGTTTCTCTGGTTTTAAATGGTGATTTAAAGCGCCCTGGTATCAATCCACCAGAATACATCGGAGAAGAAAAGGACTGCCTTAATAAAATCCTGCAATACCAGAAAGAAAGAGGAATAATTTACCGTATAAGCAGTTCTTGATCATTTCATCTCATAATGTTAGATACTGAAATTGATCTTTCTAAAGCCTTGCTTATGGTCGAGCACCTTGGCAATGGTTGACCGTTCTGAACCGAATATCATCATTGCTAACTGGCTTATATATAGAGTTTTATAAACTTCTATCCTCTGATCGACCATTGCGAAGGTCATTCGACCATACGCAAGGTCTTGGCTGGTGAGAATTGAACAGGACCTAATGTTATTTTTTTGTTCAGATTTTTTATAACTTTACAATTTATTACCTTGTAAATAAATCTTCTTCAAAAGATATTATTATTTATGTGAGGTTATATGCGTAATTTATTAGTTATCTCGATTTGTTTGAGCCTGGCTCTGCCCCTCTTTTCAAGTGCATTCACTCCCCCTGCAGATTATTATCAGGGATGTGACGGGTTAAAAAATGAACTGCTTAAAGCTCAGTTACACAAAATTATATCCGGGCACACCGTCTTTCCTTATTTTGGTGACGGTGAAATTGCCACAGCCGATATCATGATGGAAGTGGATCAAGATCCCGATAATCCTGATAATATTATCTGTTTTTATTCCGGTTTCAGCTATCCCAAATCCTGGACTGATATGGGTTCCAGAACCGATTATAAAGCATTAGGCACTACTCATGAAAATTCCTGGAACCGCGAACATGTCTGGTCTAAATCTCATGGATTTCCCGGACGTGAAACTGATATTGCCTACACGGATGTCCATAACCTGAGACCCGAAGATAGATCAGTCAATTCAGCAAAAGGTGATAAAGATTTTGACTGGGGCGGCTTTGATGAACAGGAAGTAGAGAACTGTTATACGGATATTGACAGTTGGGAAGCTCCTGACCGCGTGAAAGGCGATATTGCCCGTTGCATATTTTATATGGCAACCAGATATGAAGGCACAGATACTCCCTATGATCTGGAAATCGTTGATTATACAAATACTCAAGGTCCTCTTTATGGCAAACTCTCCACCCTCCTCGAATGGCACAAACTGGATCCTCCTGATGATTATGAAAAAAGACGCAATCAGATCATTTACACTAAATACCAGCATAATAGAAATCCCTATATAGACCATCCTGAATATGCATTTAGTATCTGGGGAGAACCAGAATATAATCCACGGCTTACTACTTCTCAGGAAATTATTCACTTTGATGGAGTTCAAAATAGCGATATTACAACTTTTGAATTCAATGTTACTGCGGTAAATCAGAAAGTAGACTTGAAACTTTTCATAGAGGAATTTTCTGATATTTTCTCATTTAATGATCATTCATCTACAGTCCAACTTCCTGTTAATAAGAACATTATCAATCAAGTGGTAACAATCTACTTTAACCCTGTATCAATTGGTGCTATCAATTCAGATATTCTTTTCAGCGGATTTGATCAGGATATAGAGCTTAAGGCATTTATTCTACCGGAAAAAGGGAAATGGCTCATTGATCAGACCTTTGACGAGTCTCTGGATGATTTCACTCAGCTCGTTTTACAGGGCAATCCGCAGCACGGCTGGCATCATTCTTCCTGGGATAATGACAATTTTGCCAGAGCAAGAGGAAATAAAGACGAATATACTCCACGGGAAGCCTGGCTCATCTCTCCCCTGCTTACTTTAGGAAATGCAGGAATGTTTTATCTCAATTTTCGTACTGCCCGTAACGATAATAATTCACCTGACCAGTTCCAGGTTTATATAGCTTCAGACCTCCCTATTGATGGCATTCCTGCTGATGCCGTAACGCTTGACCCTGTATTATCAGAAGGTAATTATAACTGGCAGAACAGCTCCTGGCTGATTTATGATAAAGATGACCTGCCAGATGAAGAACAGATTTATCTACTCTTCAGATATTACTATGATGGAAATCCCGCTGGTCAGGAAACCTGGGAACTGGATGACGTAAAGCTATACGCAAAATAGGGTATTTTGCCGAAAATTACCAATACTCATATTGTTCCTGAGAATATCTCTGGTATTAGATTAACAGATTATTTGCTTAACTATGGTAATGAACTGTTGGAAAACCAATGCACACGAAATTATATTAAGAAGATAATTAAAGCCGGTTATATTATGATCGATGGCAGCCAGGCAGCTACTGCAAGCTGGGTGGAAACTGGTCAAAGAATTGAGTTTATCAAGCCAGATATTCAACCAGCTAAGATCTTTAAATTGCAGATACCTGTTATCTTCGAAGATGAATATCTGGCAGTGATAAATAAACCGGCGGGAATAAAAGTAAGTGGAAATTGTTTCCGCACTGTCGAAAATGCCTTGCTATATAATATTTCACTTTCGTCTTTACCAGCAGCTCTGGCTTTGCCAAGACCTGTGCACCGCCTGGATGCTCTCACTTCAGGACTTTTACTGATTGCCAAAACCCGTCCGGTTCGCATCGCACTGGGTGAGATGTTTGCTGAACACAAAATAATCAAAACCTATCAGGCAATTGTCATTGGCAAAACGCCTTTGAGGGATACCATCACATCTCCCCTGCAGGATAAAAAGGCTGTTACACACTATGAACGGATTAAGCTAATACCTTCTTTAAGAGATGAATGGCTTTCACTATTGGAATTAAAACCAGAGACAGGTAGAACTCATCAACTGCGGATACACCTTTCAGAATCTGGCTATCCTATCCTGGGTGATAAATTGTATGGCACTCCAGGACAGATATACAAAGGAAAGGGGTTATTCCTGACTGCTACTGGTTTAGAGTTTTCCCATCCAATCACAAAGCAGCAGATAGATATAAAGATAGATCCCCCAGCAAAGTTTGACTTACATCTAAAGCGAACTGAAAAAAGATATAGAAATCTTAAGGAACAACAACAAAACACTATCTAACATTAAAATGTCAGTACGTGCTTTGTTGTTATTCCTGATTCCCTGATTAGGTCTGTTAAGTAATCGCAAGAGGTTTTATTATTATTTAAGCCAGTCCTTGTTTTATAACCCGATAGGTTTAACTTTTTATCAGTTGATAATCCGGGGAGCCTAAGCCTATACTTTTTGCATATTCAAACTGCCTGGCTCCGCGGAATTTCTTGCCTTTTTGCCTGATCAAATCATGACATGCTTTATCAATTGCCACGGGATCAGTAGAAATGAATATCCCTACATCTTCCATCAGAATTTTCATTTTTCTTGGTTCACAATCGCAGCCAGAAGTGATGTTCATGGCAAAATTGATATAGATATTATTTTTCCCTTTTTGAGCAGCAAGTGCGTATTCGACTATTTTTTCCTGAAAATTATTGCCGATCCCGAGAAAATGGAGAATACTCGTCAAAGTAAAGATCGAAACTGCTTTCTGAGGACATATAGAGACGCAGGCGCCGCAACCTACACATTTTTCTGGATCGATGAATGACTTCTTTCCGATAGTTATTGCCTGCTCATTGCATCTGGTTTTGCACAGATTACATTTTATGCATTTTCGATTCACGATATGCGGCTTGATCCCCATGTGCATTGCCATCTTTCCCCCTTTAGCAGCATGTCCCATTGCTAGTTGCTTTATGGATCCACCAAATCCTGCCAGAGTGTGACCCTTGAAGTGAGAGATGACTATTAGTTGATCATAATCCAGAAATGACTTTCCAATCTTACAGGTTTTGAAGTTTTTTTGATTGATCTCCACTTCAGCAAATGCCTCTCCCTGTTCCCCATCGGCAATGATGATCGGCAGCTGCGTGAAACCATGTTCCTGAGCAGTTTTAATATGCAGTTCTCTATTATGCCTTTGTCCACCATACATCACACTGGTTTCCATATAACAGGTTTCAATTTCTCTTTTTTGCAAAAAATCTATTATGCCCTGATAGTTTTCTGATTTAATAAATGTATGATTACCCTTTTCACCAAAGTGGACCTTTAAGGGTATCTTTTTCTCAAGGGAGATATTTTCTTTATCAATAATCTCGTTAAGTAATGCACTTGTTATTACTTGCACTTCTTCAATTGAAGTGCTGGCATTAATTTTATGAAAATATACATTAGACATTTCATCTACTCCTTTGATCTGCATATCACAAATCAGGTAGAGCATATTGTGTTTTAAGAGATTTTGTCAATATAATCGATTCGGGCATCCTCGCGGAATTATAGCGATTGTTCAATTCTCACCAGCTAAAACCTTGCGCATGGTGCCAGCACCTCCGCAATGGCTGATCAGAAGGAATGAGGTTATAAACCTATACCAATATACCAATTAGCACTGCCATATTTTTTTGTTAATAACGGTCAACCATTACGAAGGTCTCAGAAAGGTCAATTCCCCAAAAATTGACAAATATGATGCATTTGAGTAAATTAATTACTGCTATAACTTCACGTAGTTCACGCCCCACTTCCGGTGTACCGCCCGCTATGCACGTTCTACTTAAATCCTACTTATCTGATTTTATTTTAATTAACTTGCGTCTTTTGTGTTTGTAGAGAATTTTAGAAAACATAAAAGGAGATTACTATGTTGGGAACTATAATCAATGCTGGGGCAGTAATTGCCGGCAGTTTGCTGGGTTTGCTACTGAACCGTAAACTGCCAGAGAAGGTCACTCAGACGGCATTTAACGGAATTGGTGTTTTCACTATATTTCTGGGAGTTTCAATGGGTATGAAAACGCAAAACTATTTGATCCTGGTATTCAGCATAGTATTGGGTTCTATTATAGGTGAATTAATTGATCTGGAGAAAGTAATCGAGAAAATCACAGATCGGATCAAGCAAAAAGTTAGCAGCAGTAATGATAGATTTTCAGAGGGTATGATTACTGCCTTTCTCTTATTTTGCATGGGCTCAATGACAATACTGGGAGCGATTGAAGAAGGTTTGGGAAATAAACCTAACCTATTATTAGCAAAGTCGTTACTTGATGGGTTCGCAGCAATTGCTTTAACTTCAACCCTGGGTATTGGAGTGATGTTTTCTGTGATACCGCTGGTGATCTATCAGGGGGGGCTCACATTGCTGAGCAGTCTATTTGGAGATTACTTTAACCCATTGATCATCAACGAGGTAACGGCTACTGGTGGGTTGATATTAATAGCAATGGGTATTAGAATAATGAATATAAAACCTGTTAGAGTGCTCAATATGCTGCCAGCTTTAGTTTTCGCTGTTATCTTAAGTTTTTTATTCCTTTGATATCAGGATATACCCAGTTCTTTCTTTAAATTATAATAATCAAGCTTTAATTCTATCATTTCCTCCTGCAGTTGCTCAATTTTTTCTTTAAGCTCAGCAATTTCATTTTCAGGTTTCTCTTCATTAATTTCTTGTACGTCATCGATTAATTCTTCCTGATCATCAAGGAGATGGATATAGCGCTGTTCTTTTTGCCCAAGCTGGCGTGCTAAAAGCATAACCAATGGGATTTCACGATCAGTAAGTTTTTGTAAAAATTGCTGAACTTCATTGAGAGAATCAAATTCATGCATTCTTTGAGTATGTAATCGCAATTCACCCAGAGTTTGCGCTCCTCTCAGAAAAAGGGCTGCCAGTAAGGAGATTTCACGTTGATCAAGACTCAGAGCTTCTCCAATATTATGCTTATACTTTATCACTCGCTGTCCCTGCCCACTGGAAAATATCACAAGTTTCTTCTCCCGCAGTTCATCAAGGGTATGAATAAGAGTTCCTTCATCTACATTCATTACTGGATCACGATTTGATTTCTGATTGCAGGCATTACGCAAAGCATTTAGACTCAAGGGATAGTAATCTGGAGTTGTTAGTTCTTTTTCTATTAATGAACCAATTACTCTAACTTCTGTTTTAGTTAGTTTCATAATCATATCCTTTTTCTTTTTACAAAACAATAATTATGAATGTAGTGACAAATAGTCAAACAATTCAACTAATCAATCTTAAAAAGGGAATCCTTGATACTTTTTTTATTAATATTTGTGTTGACATTGGAAGCGAGAAAGACAATAATAAATTATAAAATAAATGGGGTGAAAATGAGAAAACATATTGATACGCTGAAGTATTTTATAGACAATCATTCAGATTTGATCATTATATTTGAGCGTGATTATAGAATCCGCTTCATCAATAATGCCTATTGTAAGATATTTGGGAAAACATTTAAAGAACTAAAAGGCACAAATTTCCTTTCACTCATTGTAGAAGCTGACCGTGACAAAGCAATTGATTCTTTAAGTAAAATATCTGAGAAGAAAAACTATTCATCTCATCAAGAACGGATTAACAGTGCAGAAGGTATAAAATGGATAGAGTGGAAAGTCAAGGGTAGGTTTCAGCAGAATGGCAGATTATTAGATTATTTTGCGGTTGGCAGGGATATTACTCAGCAAAAGATGTTGCAGGAAGAATTGGAAATAATTAAATTACGTCATGAAACAGCAGAACTAATAGGGAGCGTAGGTAATTGGGAATATGATATTATTAAAGAAAGATTCTGGGCTTCTGTGGGAGCAAAAGCTCTCTATGGAATACCACTTGAAAAAGTTGATATAACTACTGAATATGTAGAGAATTGCATTCCCGATCGGGAGAATGTACACCAGGCATTGGAAGATTTGATTTCAAAAGATATACCTTACGACCTTGAATTTGAAATACAACCACTTGATCAAATAGAACCAAGAATAATCATATCCAAAGCTATTCTTAATAAAAATGAAACTGGTCAACCCATCAAAATTGTGGGAGTTATTCAAGATGTTACATTAAGGAAATTAGCTGAATTAAAACTTGCTGCCAGTGAAGAACGCTATCGTTATCTCATAGAAATGGCATCCGATGCCATTTTCCTTATTGATAAGAATGGAATATTTGTTGAGGTAAATGAAAATGCCTGTAAGCTGCTGGGATATTCCAAAGAAGAGTTTTTGGCAATGTCCATTAACCAGGTAGATAAAAACTTCCCAATAGATGCATTCATTGACTTCTGGGCTAACACTGAGGATGGAAAATCAGTTATTTTTGAGACTATTCATATTCACAAAGACGGTCATCAGATAGCTGTGGAAGTTTCTGGTTCAAAATGTATGATACAGGGTCAAATAGTATATTTTGGACTGGCAAGGGATATCACTGAACGGCAAAAGGCAGAAGAAAAATTAAAAGCCAGTGAAGAAAGATTTAAGCTTGCTGTGGAAGGCACTAATGATGGCTTATGGGATTGGGATCTTAAGACTGATTACACTTATCATAGCGACCGTTTTGCCACAATGCTGGGCTATGAACCAGATGAACTACCATATACAATTCATGCCTGGGAAGACCAGCTTCATCCTGATGATTATGATGAAGCTCACAAGAAAGTTGAAGAATATTTGTCGGGTAAAATTACAGTATATAAATCAACTTTTCGCATGCTATGCAAGGATGGATATTACCGTTGGATCACTGGTAGAGGAAAAGCACTTTGGGATGAGAATGGAAAACCCTATCGTTTTATAGGTTTTAACACAGATATCACAACCCGGAAAAATGCAGAAAAGGAATTTATAAAAAGTCAGGAAAATTATCATCGCCTGTATGACACACTCACCGAAGGTGTGATGTTCTTCAATCAAAATGCTGAAGTAATTGATGCTAATCCAGCCGCTCAAAGAATTCTCAATTTCTCTTTGCATGAAATTAGAGGAACAAAACCAGAGCCTCGAAGATGGAAATCATTCCATGAAGATGGTTCAGATTTTACCATTGAAGAAGATCCAATATTCCTAAGTCTAAGTCAGGGTAAATACTGCCAGAATATCTTAATCGGACTTATTGATAGTCGTACTGAAAAAACAATCTGGTTATCAGTTAATTCTGCTCCAATATATGAAAATGACAGTGACCAGCCATCCGGCGCTTTTTCGATTTTTTCTGATATTACAGAAAGAAAGCAGGTTGAAGATGAATTGAAGAAAACAAATGAAACTTTGCTTGCAGCTCAGGATATGGCTAATATCGGATATTGGACCTACAATATTAAAACCGGAAATTTGACCTGGTCAAAGCAAATGTTCACCATCTTCGGTCAAGATCCTACTAAGAATGCACCAAATTATGACCAACATAAAAACCTAATTCATCCCGATGATTGGGAGATGTTTGATGAAAGTGCGAAAAAATGCCGTGAAGGAGTACCTAACAATCTTAAATTGAAAATCAATTTTCCAGATAATACTATTCATCATATTGTGACACAGGGATTTCCACGATATAATGATAATGGAAAGATTTTTGAAATTTATGGAATCTCTCAAGACATCACAGAATTCAAGCTAAAAGAAATAGAATTAGAACAGCATCGTACCCATCTTGAGCAATTAGTTCAGCAAAGAACCGAAAAGCTGGAAAAGCAGAATCAGGAACTGCGGCATTATCACGAGCTCTTTATTGCCAGAGAATTCAGGATCAAAGAATTGAAAGATGAGATTCAAGCTCTTAAAGAAGAAGTTTCCAAAAAATGATCAATTACTTGAGTAAAATAAAACTAATTTCCTCGCATAACTATTAGTAAATTATATATTTGACAACTTACCCTGTTTATTATTTAGTCGATTAAAATAAAAATTTATTATGGAGTAGAATATGAAGTACTTATTAATTTTTGTTTCCCTGTTTATTTCTTTTAGTATGATTTATGCAAATGCTGAGGGATTTACAGACTTTCAAGCTGATATTACCCGTCAAACTGAGAGATTTCTCAATAATCCCGAACATCAAAATATAACTCGAGAAACCAGAGATTATTCGGTTGGTGATACAGATGTATTCTGGAGCTGGGACTTTTCAGATATGCCACCAGCCTGGATTCAAACCCCGTCAACCTGTCAGGCAGTAGGTGAACATTGCTATATTTTCGTTGCCGATAGCGAATGGAATGTGAATATGACTCAGGTAGATGTTGATACTGTCCTGGCTAATTTTGAAGAACACACTATCGCATTTCCTGATCAGGGAATTTATGATCTTAATACGGAGTATTTTGGTCCAGTACCAGATGAGCTTGATAATGACCCCAAAATGATCATCTTTTATTCCGCTTTGGGGAGTTTTCAAGGAACTTCCTTTGATGGCTATTTCAGTGCCTATAATCAGGTTACGGAAGCAGAAGCTCAGCAAATGAATCCTCCAGGTCACAGTAATGAATGCGAAATGATCTATATGACCTGCAATCCCTTGAATCCCATTTCACCCATCAGGCTTTCTGTACTGGCTCATGAAATGCAGCATCTGATCCACTGGGGTATGGATATCAATGAAGATACCTGGGTAAATGAAGGTTGCTCTGAATACGCTATGTATCTTTATGGTTATCCGGATCCAATCGTGGATTTTCCCAACCAGCCTGACAACAATCTGATAGTCTGGGACCAGGAATTTGCTGACTATGTCCAAACTTACCTCTTTACCGTCTTCCTTTCTGAAAATTATGGAGGACATGATATTATCTCTGAGATTGTTGCTGAAACGGCAAATGGCATCACAGGTGTCCAGAATGCCCTGATAGAGTTGGGTTATCAAGCTCCTTTCAATTATATTTTCTCTCAATGGACAAATGCCAATTATCTGGGTGATTATACCACTATTGACCTGCCTACCTTCCACTGTGTAAATACATATAACAGTTATCCTGTAAGTGGCAGTGCCTCCGTTAATGGCTGGGCGGCAGATTATTATAAATTTGTAACTGGTGATGTTGATCTGGATATCAGCTTTACGGCAAATACAGGAGAATTCATTGTTAATCTCCTTATGGTAAGTAATTCCGGAGCTACAGAAGTTATTAATCTGGTTGCTTCAGGTAACGAAGGATCAATAACCTTACCTGCTTTTGAACCGGAATATGATTACATGGTAATGAATATCTCTAATATCACTTCAACCACAAAAACGTATAGTTTTACCTTGGAAGAAAGCACTTTTGAAGAAAGGAATTTCTGGGCATATAACTTTAATAATAATAGTTACACGGAAATTACTGCTACCCGTCAAATTTCGGGAGAATATTGTAATGTATATGTAGATAACGATTTATGGAATATTGATATTACACCGAATGATGTAGAACTGGTAGCAAGAGCGTTTGACGATTCTACTGCTGCTGATCCTGATAATGGCATTTATGAACTTGATACCCAGATGTTTGGGATGCCTTCTGATATTGACGAAAATGGAAAAGTTAATATCCTGATATATGATATAGATGATGCGGATATTAACGGATTTTTCGCCCCTAATGATATATCTGGAGGAACTCACAGCAATAATATGGAAGTTCTCTATATCGATAAAAACCCGCATGGTTCAGGAATAAACAGCTCCTACTGCTTCTCCACAATTGCTCATGAATTCCAGCATCTTATTCATCATACCATGGATTCAAACGAGCAAACCTGGGTAAATGAAGGTCTTTCCTGTTTTGCTCAAACGGTTACCGGCTGGGTAAGTCCCTACTGGATGGTGATGTTCACCATGAATCCCGATAATAACCTTATCCAGTGGACTGCGGGTCCAGATTATCCCCAAACCTGGCTTTTTATGATCTATCTCTGGGAACATTACTGCCTTGATGATGTGAATATTATCCATAACCTTGTAGCGGAGCCATTAAATGGCATGGATGGCATAAATGCTGCTCTAATTACCACTGGCTGGGATGATGTGAATGCAGAAGATGTATTTAATAATTGGGTAATTGCCAATTATATTAATGACCCCGGCTTCATGGATGGAAGATTTGGTTATAATGATAATCCTGTAGGTACTGGTGATTATGCTATGGGAACTATTGACGATATAGCCTTCTACCCCACCTCAGAGACTAATTCCATGCAGCATTGGAGTGTGAATTATATAACCTTCTCAAATCTGGAAAACAGCCTGAGAGTTAATTTTATGGGTGATGCTGATTATTCGCAATATTATGTAAGATTTGTTTCGCTCAATGGTGATATTCCCTATGCATTATATGAAATGGAACTCGATGATTTCGCTAATGGTGAGATCACTTTACCCAATAATGACGAAAATTATGATAATGTAGTCATGTTTGTAACTGACACTTTTGGGGGTACAGGTACAATTGAATATTCTTATATTGCCGAAGACGTGATCTCTCAGAATTCCGCTCCAGAAGATGAATTACCACAGATCACTGAACTAACCTGCTTCCCAAATCCCTTTAATCCGCAAACTACAATTCATTACACTATCACCGAGGCTTCATTTACTTCACTTAATATATTTAATATAAAGGGTCAAAAAATCAAGAACCTGATATTTGAAATTCAGCCAGCAGGTTCCTATAACCTGCAGTGGGATGGGACTGATGATATGCAAAACCAGGTTTCCTCAGGAATTTATTACTATAATCTAACAACTTCAGCAGGGTCAGTCACTAAGAAAATGTTGATGCTCAAGTAAAAAAATAATATTGAGTTAAGATGCGAATGTAGATTGACTTAAGATTTTTTAGGGTGGCAATGACCGCTCTCAAGTCAATCCACTGAATACAGTGTCTTAACTCGATAACTTGCTGGGAAATGATTACTTAGAGTTCAGGAGTGATGGGAAATGTTGAAGTTGATAAATTTAAGATTACGTAAGTTAGAGGAATGGTTCATTCCTTCAGTAGTTGCACTTGAGCAGTACGCTATTATTACTAGAATATATTAAGGAGGTGTATCTATGAAAAAAATCAAAGCGTTAAAAGTGGTGAATATCTTTATGGTTCTGGCTTTTTTGGTTACGGCATTATCACTGGTATTTTATAAAATGATCCCCTCTGCAATACAGGGAGAGGAATTTTTGTATGAAATGCATGAACTGGCTGGAACAATCTTTATTTTGGTAGGAATAATTCACCTTATCCTGAATTTTGGCTGGATAAAATCAATGTATTTTAAAAAGAAAAAAATGTGAATCAGGTTATTTTATAAAAAATACAGAAATTCATCAAATCCAGTTATATTATTTTTAATCATATTTAAAATGTATGGGAATTAATTAAATTACTGGAGGCGTTATGAAGTACTTATTGGTTATAGTAATATTAGTTGGGAGTGCTTTACTATTGGCACATCCTGCTTCAAAAGTTGATTTGAGTTTCGATAAAGAAACTTCTGTTCTGACCGTGAATTTTGAACACAAAGTAAAAGATATTGATAAACACTTTATCTTTGAAATCCTGGTTTATCTTAATGGAGAGAAGGTAGTAGAACAGATGATTGAAAAGCAGGACAATCTGGAAACTGGAGAAGTTTTTTATAAAATCGTAGATGCTAAGCCAGGAGATGAGATCAAGGTTCGTACTAATTGCAATAAGACAGGAAAGAAATCAGCAAAATTAGTAATTGAATAGGGAGGGAAAATGCGATTCAAGTTCATCGTTGTTTTCCTCTTTATAGTTTCAACCCTACTGGCATACGATTTCAGCATGATCAATCTGATCAATCCCTCAGGATTGAAGGCAAAAGAATTTGAGATCATGATCAGACATCGGTTTTATGGAGATATTACTGATGATCCTTTGAATAATTTTCTGGGTATGGATGCGGGAGCGAATGTCAATCTAAGTGCCAGATACCAATTCTACCGTAAAGCGGAAGTAAAAATCTCTTATAGCCGGCGTAAAAGTGAAAAGATATATGGCCTGGCATATCGTATTGACATTGAGGATTTTCCTGTTTATGGGCAATTTGGTATCGACTATTTTTCTTATGAGGAATTGAGTCAGCCTGAACCTACCAGAAGTAACATGTTTTACTATTTATCACTCCAGAATGAAGAGATACTTGAAAGATTTGTAACTACTCTGAATACAGCTTACGATGGCTATAATGAGAGATTTGTTTTAGGATTGGGGTTCGCATTAGAACTGGTGGACAATATCAGTCTTTTAGGTGAATATTATCCGGTCTTGGATCGAGATACAGCAGATGCCAGGCTTGCTCAATATATAGGAGCAGAAGATGCCTATGCATTTGGGATAAAATTGGATACTTATGCTCATCAATTCATTTTCCTGCTGAGCAATTCAGATGATGTGGGTTTCCGAAGAGTAAGCTTTGGTGTAGATAAGGATTCCTATTTGAGATTAGGATTCAACATTCAACGTCGTCTGGAATAATAGGAGGGGAATGTGAAATTCAAAATATTGATATTCTCATTATTAGTTGTAATGGTCTTTTATTCTGGCTGTAACAGGCTAAGTGACGAGATCATGGGTCCTGACGAAGTAATTATTGATAGTCTGGGCTTTTCGGAGGTTAGCGCAGCAGGAGTAACCTTTAAATATAAAGTTGAAGATACTGATCTGCATTGCATTCTAAGTGGAAATACTTCTGGCTGGTTAAGTGTAGGGATCAATCCAAGTTCCCAAATGAAAAACGGGAACTTTATTATGGGCTATGTTAGTGACGGAACTGGTTACATGCGAGACGACTGGGGAATATCTAACACTACTCATGTTTCGGATATTAGTCTTAATGGTGAAGATAATATCACTATGATCGCAGCTTCAGAAAGTGGCGGAATATCCGAGCTGGAATTTACTATTCCTCTGAACTCCGGAGATCAATATGATCAGGTGCTGGAAATTGATCAAACCTATCCTGTAATACTGGCGCGGGGAAATAATGATGATTTTGATTCCATGCATTCAGCAACTGGATATGCAAATATTACTATATCTACTACTGGTGGAGGAAATGGCGGAGATGGTCACACATCAGTAATGCCAGATACTACTCAATATCTGCATTTGGAAACAAGCGGGATGAAATTCTATTGGCTGGTAGATACTGATACACTTTATTGTGTAGTTACTGCCCCTACAACCGGCTGGGTTGGAATTGGTTTTGATCAGGATAACGTGATGCAAAATGCCAATTTCATTATAGGCTATGTAGAAAGTGATTCTATTGGCTATTTCAGAGATGACTGGGGAAGTGAACCTACAATTCATGTTTCGGATGAGAGTATGGGTGGCACTTCGGATCTATATAATATGGGTGGTATAGAAGCTAATGGAGAATCAATTATCTATTTCTCAATTCCCCTGGATAGTGGTGATAGTTATGATAAACCCCTGGCCTGGGATGAATCATATCCGATCATCCTCGCTTACGGGTCTGAGGACAGCTTTATGTCTATGCATACTGCAGCAGAATTTTCATCATTTACAGTTGATAATACTACTGGTGGCGGTGGCACTGGAAATACCACAGCGTTTCCTGATACCACCCAGTATCTTTCTTTGAAAGAAGGTGATATAAGTTATTACTGGCTGGTAGATCCTGACACAATCCATGTATTAGTATCAGCTCCGACAACTGGCTGGGTAGGGATAGGCTTTGATCAGGATAATGTGATGCAGGGCGCAAATTTCATCATTGGCTATGTGGAAAATGATACAATCGGTTATTTGCGAGATGATTGGGGAAATACACCTTCAGTCCATTCTTCAGATATAGTTAATGGTGGAACAGAAGATATTTATCATACAGGAGGATTGGAATCAGGTGGAGAAACCTTCATTTATTTTTCCATGCCGCTGAATAGTGGTGATCCCTATGATAAACCCCTGGCCTGGGATGAAAGCTACCCTGTAATTCTTGCTTATGGTCTTGATGATGATTTTTCTGCCATGCATACTGGGGCAGAATTTTCCAGCTTCACAGTAGATAATACTACTGGTGGTGGCGGTGGAGGTGGTGGAAATACCCATACCTTTCCTGATACCACACTGTATTTATCTCTGGAAACTATTGGCATGAAATATTACTGGCTGGTCGATCCTGACACAATTCACGTAGTTGTATCAGCACCCACTAATGGCTGGGTTGCTATCGGTTTTGATCAGGTAAACGTGATGCAGGGAGCAAATTTCATTATCGGTTATGTGGAAAACGATTCAATCGGGTATCTGCGTGATGATTGGGGAAATACACCTACTGTCCATTCAGCTGATGTTAATAATGGCGGAACAGAAGATATTTACTTCACTGGAGGATTGGAAACAGGAGGTGAAACCTTCATCTATTTTTCCATGCCTCTCGATAGTGGTGATCCTTATGATAAACCTCTTAACTGGGATGAAAATTATCCCGTGATCCTCGCTTATGGTAATGATGACAGTTTTTCATCCATGCATGCTAATGCAGGATTTTCTTCCTTTACAGTTGATAATACAACTGGTGGTGGAGAAAATGGAGTTACAACAGGTGGTGATATCAGTCTGGACGATGATACTCTGGGATTTAACGTGGTTTATAAGAGTGGCTTCACCTTCAAATGGAAGATTGTGGGTGACTCTCTGAGATGCATGCTGGAAGCTCCTACCACAGGCTGGCTGGCAGTAGGATTTGATCCCTCTGAAGAGATGCAGGATGCTAACTTCATCATTGGATATGTTGATAATGGTATAACTTATATCCGGGATGATTTTGGCGTATCTGAAATATTGCATTCCGCAGATTTAGGATTAGGTGGCGAGAACAACGTGAGAAGGGTTTTCGGCCATGAAGAGAGTGGATCATCTGAGATGAGGTTCACAATCCCTCTAAATTCGGGAGATATGTATGATAGAGCGATAGTTCCCGGTAACGAATATAAGGTCATTTTTGCTCATGGATTTAATGGTGCTGATGATTTCAACTCCATGCACGCTGAAGCAGAAGACGAAGATGTCCAATTTTAGTGCTTTGTGAATAATAATGCCCCATAGTTATTATGGGGCTTTTTTTTTGTTTCTGAGCTGAGATAAATACATTTACTTTATAAATCTGATTTAGTAAAATTCATTTAAATTTGATAAGGGAATTAGCGTCAATTACCTACTAAAGGATATTACTCCTAAGTGTGAGTAATTATTTAAATCTCATCAATATAATACTAAACATGCTGATCAAAAAGGATGGGATTCCCATCCGGATCAATTATTACAAAGCTTGCTGGCCCCTGCGTTGATTCCTCTGCTTCTGTTTGAATTTCCATTCCTTCCGCTTTCAAGTTTTTCTGAAGTTCTCTTACATCAGTAAACGATGCAAGTTTTTGTGCATTCTCATCCCAGCCCGGATTGAAAGTGAGAATATTCTTATCGAACATATCCTGGAATAAGCCGATTACACAAATGCCGTTCTTAAGGATCAGCCAGTTTTGAGAAATTTCGCCACCAAACTCTTTAAACCCAAGTTTTTCATAAAACGTCTTGGACTTATTTATATCTTTCACACTCAAACTTACCGAAAAAGCTCCTAATTCCATAAGATCCCCTTTCTTTTCACAAAATTAAAATATTTTATTTCATCAGGATCATCTTCCTCATATCCTGATATTCTCTACTTTGCATTTTATAAAAATATATTCCACTGGAAACAGAATTATTTTTATCATCTTTTCCATTCCAGACTACCGTGTGCTGACCGGCTGGCAATATTCCATTAACCAGTGTTTTAACTTTCTGACCTTTCGCATTGTATATCGTAAGCTTCGTATTTTCTAAGCTCTCAGTGGTGTAAAATGAAATTGATGTTTCAGGATTAAAGGGGTTAGGATAATTTTCCATTTTCCATTTTCCATTTTCAATTACAATTTCACCCCCATCGATTCCATCGAATGGTTCCAAATCCACTCTAAATGCACTTGCTGTCTCATTGCTGACACCCAGCCAATCCTCACCTTCTCTGCGAATCGTATGAGGACAGAGCAAGCTCGGGTCAATATTCATACACCATCCAGTATTTGAATCGTCACTTGCCACTAACCATAGCCAGTAGGACTCTCCCTGTAAGATTATTGTCAATCCATTACCTTCAATACGAACAGGAGGATCCCATTGAGTCCAGCCAGGGAAACCAATAATTGTCCATTCCTCTAATACATCGGCAGGTTCTGGTGGTAAACCTTCTGTATTTAACGCTAGCCTAACATACACCGTATCAGGGGTAACATTATCAGGAACACTGAACATTCCAAGCCAGATATCGCTAAGAAAACCTTCTTCTGTTGCAGTGAAACTCATTGCCTGCTCTATACCAAACTGAGTAGGTACATTTTCTCCGGCAACTGTCCAACCCAATTGGTAATTATAATCCCATCCTTCATGTTCCTCACCAAAATTATTGTAAACTGTTACCTGTGCACTCAAAGCATAATTTATGCAAAATATAAATCCTACGCATAAAAAAATCCTAAATGTAATTTTGAACATTATCTTCCCTCCAAATATATTCAATTATATTATTTCAACAAGAGCATTTTATTTTTTTGTTCAAAACCTCCTGATCTCAGCATGTAGAAATATACTCCTGACGAAACTGTCTGACCATTATCATTGGTTCCATCCCAGGTAATTGATGTTTGCCGGCTGGTTAAAGAGAAGTGTTTTACCTTCATACCTTTGATGTTGTAGATGCCGAGTTGCGCATCCTCACCGTGGATTTCAAAGGCAATGGTAGTAGTGGGATTGAACGGATTTGGGTAATTTTGACTGAGCTTTGCAGCCGGATCTACCAGTTCTTCATCTGTATTCACAATAACGTTCTGATTTTCAAAAGTACCCATATCTATTCTGCCACCAAAAACCCTGGGGTTTCCAGCAGGATCGAGTTCCGGTAATTCCAATCCTGTTATATCCTGAATACCGGCATTAATGCAGGGAGAATCATCCAGTAAAGAGAAAGGATATTCTCCTGTTCCAGCAAATAACGGGTCTTCATCAATATTACCTTCCAGCCAGTTAACCGCTCCGTTGTAAATAACGATTGCTTCTTCTCCTCCCTGAATATCTGAATACGAAATTGTAACAGTATTGGGATTATCACCGTAATGAAAACATATCTCTTCCGGTAGGTCATTCCAGAAAGTGCAATTTAGCAGCTCAGGATTTGAATTATTCCTGCACCAGATCCCACCTCCAATATCAGCAGTATTATCTGACATGGTCACATTGATCATTTCTATGCCTGAATTTGTCAGGCATGCTATTCCTCCACCCTCTTCGTCGGCTGAATTACCGGTAATTATTACATTTCTTAATACCGGGTTGGAATTGTCCCAGCAATATATTCCTCCACCTGTATCCCATGCTGAATTATCACTGATTATAACATTCTCAAAAGTTGGATCTGAATTATTCCAGCAACAGATCCCACCTCCTGAATCGCCTGCAGAATTACCCGAAATAGTCGCATTTTTCAAGGTCATATTGGTCATGTTATTAAATATACCTCCCCCATTTTCGTAGGCTGAATTACCGGTAATTATCACATTTTCCAGACTCGGAACCACGTTTCCGAAGCAGAATACTCCAGCTCCCCAACCACTGGAATTATTAGTGATTACTACATTATAAATACTGGGAGATGACATACTGCAATATATACCGCTGCCTCCGCTGGAATTGAGGATCACATTATCGGTTATTATCAGGTTTTCCAGTCTGGGTGACGAATTATGCATACTGATCCCGCCCCCGAACATTCCTACACCGGGTTCATAGCTTCCAGCACCTCCAGTGAGTGTAAATCCACATAATATGGATTCTAAACCTTCCCCGGAAGTATATCTCACAACTGAGGAATAGTTAGGATTCGAAGGTTGACTGCCGTCAATAATCGTGTTTTCTATATGGGAATAATCTTCATCGATCAGATAATAACTGGCTATAGTAATCGCTCTTCCTATAAAATTGATATTCTCGAAATAAGTACCTTCATCCACCAAAATAGTATCACCATTAACAGATGCACTTATTGCTTCCTGTATTGTAGTATAATCTCCCGGAACATTTATAATGCTTCGGTTTGCTGTTTCCATTTGACCATCAACAAGTAGTGCCGCATTCATCACTGCCAGCATACAAAACAAGATACAAATTAAAAATGTCTTCTTCATAATCCCTCCCAGGTTAAAACTCGTTTCTTTTTTTATTACAGTTTTGGACATATCACATTGATAGCTTTAATTTTCCAGTTAATATTTCCACTGTCAAGCACAAAGTAAGAAAGCTGCAGCCAGCCAATCTTCTCCTTCTCTGCGAATTGTATGGGGGTACAGTAAACCAGGGTCAATATATTTACACCATCCTGTATTTGAATCGTCCCTTGCCACTAACTACAGGATTTTACAAGTCCGGCTTTCACTGAATTATTCTTCACATATTCTACCTGATAATTATAACCTTGACAGATAGATTATTAAGTATTTTCTACAATCAATGAAACAAATAGAAGGTATTTAGTATGTGTGGAATTGTAGGATATATAGGAAAGAGAAATACTATCCCAATTGTAATGGAAGGATTAAAGCGTCTCGAATATAGAGGTTACGATAGTGCTGGTCTGGCAATAATCAATAGAAAATTACAATTAGAAGTTTTTAAACAAAAAGGAAAGATTGTAGAACTTGAGCGTATCCTGCCTGAATCTGGAAGAACTTATAGTAATATAGGAATAGGTCATACACGCTGGGCTACTCATGGTAAACCAACTGCAATAAATGCCCACCCGCACATATGCAGCCAAAACAAGATCGCCTTAGTTCATAATGGCATAATTGAGAATTACAAAATTCTCAAAAATAAACTTATGGATCAAGGTTATACTTTTGAAAGTGAGACAGATTCAGAGGTTCTGGCAAAACTGATTGGTTTCTTCTATCAAAAAGATAATAATCTTGTTATCGCAGTAAAGACAGCCCTGAAATTAGCTAAGGGTGCTTATGGAATTGCTGTGATCTGCAGTGATGATCCCAAACAAATTGTGGCAGCAAGAAAAGGCAGCCCCTTGATCCTTGGAATCGGTAATGATGAGTTTTTTGTTGCATCTGATGTAAATGCTGTAATTATCCATACAAAAAAAGTTATTTATCTTAACGATGATGAAATTGTCTCTATTACAAAAGATAACTTCGAGATCACGAACCTTGATAATGAGATAATTGAGGCAAAAATATCTGAAGTGGACTGGGATATTTCAGCAATAGAAAAAGGTGATTACAAGCATTTCATGCTGAAAGAGATATTTGAGCAGCCAGTTTCAGTTGAAAATGCCTTCCGAGGCAGGTTGATAAGTAAACTGTCTACAGTGAGACTGGGTGGTTTGAATATGACCCCAGCCGAATTAAGAAGCATTCAGAAAATTCAGATAATCGCCTGCGGTACTTCCTGGCATTCCGGTCTAATTGGTAAATTTGTAATTGAATCTCTGGCCAGAATCCCTGTAGAAGTGGAATATGCCAGTGAATTCCGCTATCGAAACCCAATTATTACACCCGGTACAATTGTTTTCGTCATTAGTCAGTCCGGTGAAACTGCCGATACACTTGCTGCTTTGCGAGAGGCAAAGGCAAGAGGTGTCAAGGTCTTTGGAATTACCAACGTAGTGGGAAGCACCATAGCCAGAGAAACTGATGGAGGAGTATATATCCATGCCGGAACTGAGATTGGAGTCGCTTCCACAAAAGCTTTTACTTCCCAAACTACGGTTCTTATTCTCCTGGGAGTTATGCTGGGAAGGATAAATCACATTGAACCAGCCTATGGAAAACGATTCATCAATGAATTAAGGCTTATACCTGAAAAAATTGAGCTGATCCTCCAAAGCAACGACTATATCAGAGAAATCGCAAAAACCATTGTGGACTCTTCAAATGCACTATACCTGGGAAGAGGCATACATTTTCCTGTTGCCCTGGAAGGTGCTTTGAAACTTAAAGAGATATCCTATATCCATGCTGAGGGATATCCTGCAGCTGAAATGAAGCATGGACCTATTGCTTTGATAGATAAAAACATGCCAGTAATCGCCATTGCCCTGAAGGATGAAATTTATGAAAAAATTATCTCAAATCTTCAGGAAGTGAATGCGCGAAGCGGCAGGATCATTACAATTGCCACTCAAGGTGATGAGTTGGTCAAAGATTTCAGTAAAGATGTAATATATATTCCGGAAACGTTGGATATTCTCCAACCGCTCTTATCAGTAATTCCCCTTCAAATGCTGGCTTATCATATCGCCGATCTGAGAAACCTGGATATTGATCAGCCTCGTAATCTGGCAAAAAGTGTTACTGTGGAATAGTCAACTATACTCTCATTTGTGAGATATTTCTCATATTTATATAAAAGATAATATATATTAACTACTTTAGGATTAATTTGACACTTTGTTGCCCAATTTTAAATTTCAATCAATGGAAAATAATGAAAATATAAAAGATATACCTAATCCAGTTGGAGAGAAATTTGGAACTTTTTTAGGGGTTTATACCCCCAGTGTTCTCACGATACTGGGTCTTGTGATGTATCTCCGTTTTGGCTGGGTAGTGGGTAATGTGGGTCTTGGTTTAACTTTGCTGATCGTACTAATGGCAAGCTCGATCACATTTATCACTGCTCTCAGTGCTGCCTCAATTGCCACAAATATGCGTGTTGGTGTAGGTGGAGAATATTACATGATATCACGAAGCCTGGGATTAGAACTTGGGGGAGCAATTGGAATCCCACTCTATCTCTGTAGAACGCTCAGTATCACATTTTACAGCTTTGGGATAGCAGAAGTAATTGCCATGTTCTGGCATCCTGGCTGGGGTGAAATGCCTCATTATATGCTGCAGGGGATCACGGCTGTAACAATAATTATCATAACAATTTTATCTGGGAAAAGTGCGGGATTAGTGCTCAAATTGCAAATCCCAATATTGATCGCCGTGGGAATATCAATAGTTGCACTTATTATCGGCATTCTAACACATGAACTTCATGCTCCAGAGATGACTGCCACGTATAGAACAGCACCAAAGGGATTCTGGTATATATTTGCCGTATTCTTTCCGGCAGTTACTGGTTTCACGGCCGGAATCGGGATGAGTGGTGACCTCAAAAACCCCATTAAATCTATTCCCAAAGGCACTTTACTCGCTGTTATAACTGGTTTGATAATTTATTTACTTGTTCCAGTATTTTTATCAGTAACTGGCAGATTGAGTCATGTAGAACTGGCATCAACTGGAGTAGAAACCTGGACTAAGATAGCTTTTCTGGGTTCCTGGCTGGTTGTTCCGGGAATATTTGGAGCAATATTATCCTCCGCATTTGGAAGTGTATTAGGAGGTCCTCGGGTATTGCAGTCCCTGTCTCAGGATCATCTGGCACCAAAATTCCTGGCTAAACTATCCAAAACCGGTCAACCAACAATCTCCACCTGGATCAGTGGAGCAATTGCATTGGCTGCAGTAAGTCTGGAAGAACTAAATGCGGTTGCTCAATTCGTATCAATATTATTCCTTACGCTTTATGTAATGATCAATCTCAGTGCTGCTCTTGAGAGCCTTACAGCAGACGCATCTTACCGTCCTAAAATCAAAGTTCCCTGGTATATCTCTCTTTTAGGTTCAATCGGAGCACTGGCAGTGATGTTCCTTATCAGTCCACTGGCATGTTTTGTTGGAATTGCTTTTGAGATAATATTATTTTTGATATTGCGCAGGCGCTCTATGAAAAAAGAATGGGGAGATGTCAGGGCAGGATTCTGGGGAACATTAGCACGTTTTGCTCTCCTCAAACTGAAGTCGCATGAGAAAGATCCCCGTAACTGGCGACCCAATATTCTGGTTTTTGCTGGAGATGTACGCAAAAGACTGGCTTTGGTACAATTAGCAAATTCTTTAAATCAGCGACGTGGAATTCTCACTGTCTGTAATATGATCACAGGAGATTTGCAAGACAGAACTTATGATATTAAAGAAGAAACTGCAATTATGAACAAAACTTTAGAGAATGCAGGTATTCTTGCTTTTAATGAAGTGAATGTTGTATCTGAGTTCGAAAGCGGGACTATCAATATTACTCAATCAAATGGTATTGCCGGATTGCATTCCAATACGATAATGTTTGGCTGGTCAAAAAAAACTGACAGGTTAATCTCAATAATTAGATCGATCAGAGTGATAACGGGGATCCAGAAAAGTTCATTGCTGGTCAGGATAAATGAACTGCCGGGAATAAGTGGACATGATCGTATTGATATTTGGTGGCGCGGTAAACATAGTAATGGAGATCTGATGCTGCTTTTGGCACATCTGATCTGTCTTAACAGTGAATGGAAAAATGCCAGAATTATTATCCATACTGTGATCTTGATAGAAGAAGATCGCCAGTTCATGCTGAAGAGCCTGGATGACATGATAAATGATGTTCGCATTAAAGCAGAAACTAAGATCATCATAAAACCCAAAGACAAAACCGTAATTGAGATCATACAGGAAAACAGCGCCAATGCTAATATTGTCTTTATGGGGTTTAATATCCCTGCTGAAGGTGAAGAAGCAGGTTATATTGAAAAACTAAAAGAATCTTCAGAAGGCTTGAAAACAACAATCTTTGTACGTAATGGCGAAGAATTTGCTGGGGAAATGATCTAAATTTTCAAGATACTCAAAATTTGCTGTTCTTATGGCTGGTTTTTCATTTCACATTGTGATTCAAAGAAGAAAATACTATTATTGATTTTAATCCTAAGCGTAATACTATATGATGCTAAAGAAATAAATGAATATGACTGTTCAAAAGCACTCTTCTTTCAGTAAATTTGACATCTACTAAATTCAAGTTATACTTTAGTAACGCCAATCTTGGTTTGGTAATTTTTTAGGAGGTATTATAATATGATAAGAATATTATCAGTTATTGCGGGTGGTGTTCTGGGCTGGCTTTATTATCATTTTGTGGGCTGCATGAGTGGCTCCTGCCCGGTAACATCAAATCCTTATATAACTATTATCTTTGGAGCAGCTTTCTTTGGTTTACTACTGCCAGATATTATAAAAAAGAAAAAAGATAAGAAAAATAGTAATGATCAAGGTTAACGAAGATTATTGCCCCCAGGATCACGTGTGTCCTGTTATCAGAAAATGTCCCGCTGGAGCGATCACACAAAAATATTACCAGGCGTTACCCGGAATTGATCTTGAGAAATGCACGGATTGCGGCATCTGCACAAAATTATGCCGTGCCTTTAAAAAGGTGTGATCGAACTATTTCCCAATAATTCGATCAAAAAATATAGCTCACTAAGTCTACTGCATTCACAATATTCACCAGGTTTCCAAGAATGATGTATTTCTGAAATCGAATCTGAGTTGCAAAACAATGAAAATAGAAATAAGAGCATTCCAGAAAGAAGATACAGCCGAAGTAATTCGGTTATGGACCGCCTGTGGATTGATTGTTCCCTGGAATGACCCATATAAAGATATCCAGCGTAAACTTGCTGTTCAACCTGAATTGTTCCTGGTGGGCTTTCTGGAGCGGTACATCATTACCTCTGTCATGGCAGGATATGATGGACACCGGGGATGGATATACTATCTGGCTGTGCATCCAGATCACCAGCACTCAGGATTTGGAAGGGAGATAATGATGGAAGCAGAGAAGCTACTACTTAATATGGGTTGCTCCAAAATCAACCTGCAGGTTCGCAGCTCCAATAAATCAGTTATTGAATTTTATCAGTCAATTGGTTACACAAGAGACGAAGTTATTAGTCTGGGTAAACGTCTTGTGAAGGATGACTGATACCAATGAAATCAGAATTTTATATAACTTGATAAATATTACAGGGAATAATGAAAAAAAAATTTAAGCAATTTCCTTTAGGAGTCTGGATATCATTGATTGCATTATTATTGATTTTCTTTGCCTGGTTAATGCAGGCCTACTCTCTAATAAACTGGGAAGGAGCAGTAAAACTTGGAGTTCAAAACGAGAGTTTTTCTGGGACAGAAGTTGAGCAAACTTTAGCAGATGTTGAAAAGGGGATCGCTCTTGCAGACATAATCTGGGTCTTACCATTGACTATTTTAGCTTTTGGTGGAATACTGAAAAAAAACTTATTGGGTTTTGTTTCAGGAATGATGGTGTTTGCCATATGTGTATACTTTCCAATATTTTACTTTTTTCGTGATAGTATGAATTATGAGATAAAATTAGCTGCTCTGGTTTTATGGGCAATACCATCACTATTTGGTATTGCTGGTTTATGGGTTAATCGAGCATTATTTATCAGGAGAGATTAGCACGCAATAGAACTTACTTCAGCTTTTCTTTGATCTCAATCAGGATGTTCGTCACTTCCAAATCTGCTGGAGTTCTGATCTCTATTGTCAATCCTCGTATTTTGCCATATCTTTTGCCATTCATGAATTGATCAATGAATTCAGGTTTAAGTTTACTGCTTTTCAGCATATCTTCTGCTTTATCAGAGAAATAAAATGTAGTCCTGAACATCTTATCACCAACCGATACCCAGCAGATAGTCTTTTTCTTTTTTGTGATCTTAAAAAGCCAGCTTTTGCCATCTTTATAATAACGCCACTCTGTATTAAAATCAGGATGATCAAATTGCAGTGATTCCAGAAAAGAATCCCAGGCAGTTTTCGCTACCTCCAGATATTTACTTAGAACTTCATCATCTGGAAATACATTTTTATCGTTTAACGGCTTTTCCATATCACTCCTTTGAATTTCAATCCCGTTTTTTATCTGAGCTATAAATTAATTCAAGTTTATTTTACTCCGCTTCTAAAAATATACCTTAAGTCTGGCTGCCAGTGAATCTTCAAATTGACTGAACTCTGCTTTTTCATTTCCCAAAGCTATGTAGCCATATATATCAAGATCGACGTTATCACTTAGAGAAAAATTGATCCAGGGATTGTAACTGATACTTTTATCATTCAGATTGCCAATAATGAAATTCGACCACTCAATAAGTTCTCCAATGGAAGATGTTTCACCCAGATAGAGATAATCGCGTCCCAGATTGATGCTATCAGTATAATATTCCATCCAATCATTGAAATTAAATAAATCTTCATCAGTTTTTCCCAAACCGTTATAATAATATTCAGCCATCAAATATAATCCATTTTCAAAGGTGAAATCTGTGCCAATGATCACCTGACTAAAATCATCTGAATTAGATAGCAGATTGTATGCTCCTTCACCCCAGAAACCTAGACCCAATAGTGCTCCAGAAAAGCTGATGCCCAGCATATCTCTATCTTCACTGCTTTCCTGCAGAGTTAAGTAGTCCATATTATACTTCAGTTTATAGGCGTAGCTAAGCTGCACATCATAGCCTAGTAAAAATTGCTGCAGCATAATCGATCGGGTGGATTCCTGCCAGTTTTCTCCAAATGAAATAAGGGTGGATATCATACCTTCAGAAGAATAGGGTATTTCCAGTTTAAGAGCATTTACACCTCTTTTTTCATAGGTGGGATCGAATATATTCTTCTGATTATAAATATCTGTGGGATTCCAGGCATAGCCGCTTCCCAACGCAATTTGCTGTTTGCCAATCCTCAGGTTGAAATGCTTTTTGTAGATACTTAGATAGGCATTTTCCAAAAAAAACTCATCCTCATAAGAATCTGTGAATCTCTCTGACAGATCTGCAACCGGAATCCCGATTTGCTGAGCGTATTCGGCTACGGTTTCTGATGGTATATAATCGAGTAAATTAATACTTTTTAAACCATGATAAGTCTGGAAAACCAGGTTGGAATTAAACGTGATTGAGGTAGAATATTCTTTATTCAAATCCAGACGCAATTTATTGTATGACTGGAATTCAGGATTTTCCTGTAGAGTAAGTGAAGACAGGTTTTCATAATAGCCAAAGAGATCAAATTCCAATGCTGAGAGTGAGACAATGGAAAGGAGAGTTATAATAAAAATCACAAGTTTCATATTGCTGCCTCTTAATGTTTTTTAAGATTGTTAGTTGTAAAGATATTATCATCCAGCTTTTTGCCAAATTCTATGTTATCTATCAGCAAAGTTGTTTCACCACCTTCCAGCAGGTTTATCATCACCATTTTCTTAGCCACCCACTGTCCATCAATAAATTCAATATTACTCATGGTCAACTGCTTCAATAATTCATCGCCTTCATAATAATCTACCTGCATGGTAATAAATCTTTCTGTGTCTGCCCATAATATCATTTTGGAATAATGAGTACCATTAGGTTTTGGTAATAATTCCAGTTTGTAGCATTCCCTGTCAGCGATTTTTTCTGTTCCCAGCAATTTATAATCATTTTCATCTGCCAGGTTACCAGCACTTAGATCTTCATAAGAGAAATCGCTTCCCTGCACTTTCTTTTTTTTGGCATGGCTGGCAAGATGCCTGACTCGATCAGTTTTGGGAGTGAAAAACCAGATATCATCTCCGTCATTAAGCATCAGTATTTTATCACCTTTCACTCTTCCGGGTCCGGTGTATACCATCAATTGCTTATCGTTTTCATCTTTGGAATATGTCTTCATCTCCAGGGTTCTTTCTTTCCCGGAAGATGTAAGGATTATCTGTTTACCTGTGCTGAAACTTGATTCCACTCTTTCGGTTTTGTCAACATTTGCAATGATCTCATCAACAGTGGGATCGGCTACTAACAACATTGCTATTGCCAATATTAATAATAGTATTATATTTCTTTTCATTTTAGTTCTCCTTAACCAGTTTCTCACGTTTATTATCTATCAATTGCAAAACAGCCGGCATTAAGGTAACTGTAACCAAAAAGCAGGTTCCCACACCAATAAACAATGCTATCCCCAAACTTCCCAAACCACGGTAAGTTGCGAATGTTAATGAACCGAAAGCCAGCATCGTGGTTAAACTTGTAATCAGGACGGCTCTTCCAGTGGATGTGAATATTCTCCTGATACTGCCTCGTTTTTCGGCAGAATAGCGATGGATAATGTGAACTCCGTCATCCACTCCGATCCCCAGGATCAAAGGAAGCCCCATCACATTCAATAAAGTGAGTTGCAATCCAACCAGCTGCATCACCCCTATCATCCAGATTGCACCCAGAACAAGCGGGATCATTGCTAATATTGCCAGTTTGATGCTCCGAAAATCTATCAGCAATAAGATAAATATGATGACCAAAGAAAAGAGTGCAGCTTTTCTGCCGTCCTGCCCCACTATGTCGATGAGCGTATAAAATACTAAAGGCATACCGGTGATCTTTTCATCCAGTTTGTTCATCTGATTTTTGAAGCGCTCCAGAAAGGACAGATTCCACACACTTTCTTTGGGATACATGGAAACAAGGTACTGATCTCCTGATTTGCTGATGAACTGGTTTTTGATATCATCCGGCAACATTGCGGCAGTGATGATGTTAGTGGAAGCCATAGAAAGTGAATATTTCTTGAAAGCACCATAAAACCCTGTCTGGAATTGATTAACGCCCTTTAAAAAGTTATCTTGCCCATCTACAACTGACAACAGCTCTGCTATTGAACCATTATTTTGGGGATCATCAAAATCTCCGATCAGGATCTGAGCCTTTTTGTCCAATTTATCCTGACCACCCATATAAGCAAGTTGAGCCAGCTCGATGATGTTATCCTGCAGGCGTTCTACCTGCTCGATCAACATCTCTTTATCTGAATTCAGAATTGGTGTTATATCATTATTATTCAATAGTTTGGAGCGGATATTGTCGATGATTACACTGCGATCTTTTTGCTTCTGCAGGCTGGGAACATAATCCGAAATAGAAGAAACATAACCTATCATTTTCATGTCCCGGGCTTCTTCTGTGATCTTTTCCGATTCTTCAATGGAATTGGTCGTGAAGAGTGCATAATCCGGTGTCATATCATATTTATCTTCTAAAAGATGTTGTAGTTTGACTGATTTCAATCCCACTGGTTCCATATTCAGATAATTATAATCAAATGTTATCTTTGATGCAGACATCACTAAAAATGTAGTTATCAAAAGAACTGCTACAATTGTAATATATGGGTGATTTGCCAGTTTCTGAGAATAGCCACCCAGGAAATTGAATTTAGTGGAAACCTTTGTTTTTTGAGATTTCCCCAATTTATCCTGTATCACAAGCATAGAAGGCAGCACGAATAATGTAGCAGCCATGCAAAGAAGCACACCACTTCCCGCTACCAGTCCAAATTGAAACATTCCTGCTGAATTTGAGACCATTAATGTGTAGAAAGCAAAGCCCGTTGTCATAGCTCCGGTAATTATCCCTCCCCCCGATTTGAGGAAAGTTTCTTTGAGCGCAGCTTCAATGGAATGACCCTCTGCTCGCAATTCTGTGTAGATCGAGATTATATGGATGGAAAAATCTATGCCCAATCCTAATATTATTACCCCGAACATTGAGGTCATCATATTCAAACTGCCCACAGTGACGGCTGCGAATCCGGCTGTCCAAATTATCCCGATTATCATGGTGATACCTGCCATGAGTGGAGCCATCCACATTCTAAAAGAAACAATGAACAAGATCAGAATGAGGATCAAGGCGATGATCGTAGTGTAGTTCATATCCTTCTCTGCAGAAACCATTTCATCACGAGCTAATGACATCGTTCCGGTCGTGCCTGCTTCCAATCCTGGATATTTCACCACTATTTTAGCGATTACTTCATCAATTTTATCTACAGCAGCAACGACTTTGTCTATGTCATCAATCGTAAATTTCGGCTGGATCATAAGAATTATCATATCCTTTTCGGGAGAAAGACTATATTCATCACCAATCAGAAACGTTTTAGCTGCCTTATCAGCTCCAGTATTGCTTGTTTCGCCTTCTCCAAATCTGGTCATGGTTCTCACCATATTGTCGATCCCATCAAACATCATCATGGCATTATTTTCTTTTTGTTTTGTGGAAATGCTCTCATCATCATCGATATATGTTTTCTCAAAGCTGTCATTCAAGTGAGTAAACCAGGGAATTAGATTCAAATCGGAATACAGCTCTTCACTGTCATTAAGGTCTTTCACTTTCTGCAGCATCATTCCATTATTCAACATAAATTCTGTATTGATCTTATAATCAACGCGTGCTACATATTCATCCAGTTCTTTGATCCTGGGAGCCACATCCTCGGCGAAACTTTTAAGTGATTTCTCATCTCCCGTAGCTGCCAGAATAATAACCGAAGCCGAATCATAATTATCGAGGATCTCATTGAATCCCTTTACGAGTGCATGGTCTTGCGGCATCAGGTCTTTGAACTGCATAGAAAGTTTCAGATCTTTAGCAAAAAACATGGCAACAATTGTGATCAACAGGGTGATCAGCAATAACAATCCAGGTTTCTTAGCTGATATTTCAGCGATTTTTGTTAATAGTTTATTTCTCATTTTACTACCTCTTCTTGATTCCATTTATAAATATATTCATAAAATTATCTGCTAGTGTTGCTGTATCAAACAGATCCTTTTGCATCAACCATTGTAACAATATTCCGTCTAAGGCTCCGATAAATAGTGAAGCTGTAAAAGTTGTATCCATAGCCTTAAAAATGCCTCTTTCGATGCCATCCTGCAATATCTGAATGATAACTTCTCGATATTGCTGATAGATCTTTTCCAGATTGAAAACACGGTTGATGTCCTCATTGTGCTCTCTGATACCTTCTGCCCAAATATCCAGCATGATCTGTGCAAAATTATAATGACCTTCTAATAGTGAAGTGACTGTCTGAGAAACAAATTGTTCTAATTTTTCAGCAGGGTCATCATATTTTTCCATAATCTGAGCTGCTTCATTCCCGATTTCTGAAAAATGCATTTCAAACAGATTGATAAAGATATCATCCTTGTTCTTAAAGTATTCATAGATCGTGCCTTTACCGATATTTGCGGCTTTGGCAATATCTGCCATTTTTGTTTTCACCACACCTTTTTCGGAAAATACCTGCATGGCAGCCATTATAATTCCCCGTTTCTTCTCTTCTTTATCCACTATTTTCGGGCTCATCTTTTCACCTCTCTTTTTTATTGACCGACACGTCGGCCAACATTATTTCCAAGTAATATATGTCCAGTTTTTTTTATCTGATTGAGCTTTTAGGGTCTTTGTTTTTATTTTACATAATCAAGTATTCAAACAATATCACATGCAAATACTTATGATAATAAAAGAAAATGTCAGCATTAACTGATGGATAGCATTATAGTTAATTTATTTTAACTAACTTCCTACTATCTAAATAATTCATTGACAGATTGCTTTGATAATGTCCTCCGTGAGTCAGCCCATAGCACGTGATAACATTTAATTGTTATCACGTGCTATGGGCTGACTCAAGGAGGACATGAGGTTAGTATATGAGCAATACAGAAAATGACATTGCGTTCTTGAAGATGATCTGCGATATTTATGGCAAACTGGACGATACTGTTTACTGCCGCAATTGTAATGGATAATTGATTGAAAATGAAATCCGATATGCGGTTAAGAAAAGGATCATGAATTGAGATTGATGTTGCAAAAATATGTTAGAAGAATATAAATCCGGTTTAGATTCTTGACTTCATGAAAGCGAAGTTGTTTGAGAGCGTAGCGTGAAATCGAACAGTGTCGGGGGATGCCGTTTAAAATAAAAAACAAATGATTGACAACATCCACCCTGATCTCGCAATTCTAACTAATAAAATCACGTATAAACTACTCATCATTAACATCTTAATCATGCTTAAGGTTGTTAAGAACTGTGTATAAAGAGCCCGGACACGACACAGTTTGAGAGTACCTACTAGGGATTTATATAGTACAAATTAATGTAAAACCTAGCATAAAAGTTATGGTAACTTCTTGTTTTATCGATTACCGAATATGATTTTTTATAAATGATCTGTCAAGCTGAAATCATTACCACTTGTAAATTCTTATTGTATGAAGAGGCTGT
>JAVCDJ010000147.1 GCA_030765845.1 Candidatus Stygibacter australis | reverse complement strand
CCTCTATAGGGGTAAAGTCTCGTTCCGTAACCATTCTGCTGTGTCTGGCACCAGAAGTGGTGACAGCTTGGCAAAAACCATTACATGATAGTTATCAAGCCATTCTATCTGCTCCACTGTCAGCATTTCTTTATTGATCAATTCGCGTGATATAGGACACAAGGTAACAGTTTCAAAATGGCAGAATTCACCATATTCAGTGGTTTCCAATGTTTGACAGATCAGAATGTTCTCTGTGCGAATTCCAAACCTGCCTTCCAGATACATTCCTGGTTCATTAGTAGTAACTGATCCAGGTAAGATTGGATTCATGCTCTTCGGACTGATATTTTGGGGACCTTCATGAACTCCCAGAAAATGACCCACTCCGTGACCCGTGCCATGCCCGTAATTCTTCTTTTCACGCCATAAAGGGGTCCTTGTATATGCATCAAGCATTGCACCAGAAGTGCCTTTAGGAAATATTGCTCTGGCGAGATCTATATGCCCGGCAAGTACCAGAGTAAAATAATATTTCTCCTCTTCGGTAATATTACCCAGCGAAAATGTCCTCGTGACGTCAGTTGTTCCATTCAGATATTGACCACCTGAATCCACCAGTAATATCCCGCCCGGTTCGATCTTTCTGGCAGTATCCGGTTTGGCTGAATAATGAACAATTGCTCCATTACCCTTAAAGCCGATGATGGGAGTAAAGCTCAGTCCCTGATATTTATCCCCTTCTGCCCGAAATTCACCCAGCTTCTCTCCAGCAGTATATTCATCCAGTTCAATTTTACCAACCTGCTGTTTCATCCAGTAGATCCAGCGCACAAGTGCTGCCCCATCTTGAATATGTGCCTGACGAATTCCTTCCTGTTCCACTTCATTCTTGATCGCTTTTAAATATGTAACTATACTTTTGCCTTCTTTCACCTGGCATTTAATAGTCTCTTTGATCTTCTGACTCACTTTACCGGGATCGATCAATACCTTATTTTCAGCAGCTAAACCAGCCAGATAGCTCAGAGTATCCTCATAAGAAAAAATATTCACACCACATGTTTCCAGAAAAGCTGTTAATTCATCATTCAGTTTAGCTTTATTAACAAAAAGATTTACTTCATCTTTGCTTAAAAGAGCATAACTGATCACCACCGGATTATATTTCACATCTTTACCGCGAATATTGAATAACCAGGCAATTTCATCCAGAGCAGAGATCACATGATGATCTACCCCATTTTTCTGCATCTCTGCCTGTACCCGTTCGATTTTACTGGTTACTGATTCACCTGCATAATCTTCGGCAAGCATCATGGCTGGTTCTTGCGGAATTGCCGGTCTATCCTGCCAGATCATCCCGGTAAGATCTTCACCATAACTTAAATTAATATTTTTTGAACATAATTTTTTCTTGATCGCTGTCACTTCTCTCACTGATAATAAAGAGCCATCAAAACCCAGTACTGCTCCATCGGATATTTCACTCAGCAGCCAGGTTTGGTAATCCGGCACTCCAGGACTGAACATCTTGAATAGTTCAATTCCGCTGCCTTCCAGTTCACTTGCTGCCTGAAGCCAGTAACGGCTATCAGTCCACAATCCTGCCTTATCACCCGTGATCACACATACTCCTGCTGAGCCACTAAATCCGCTTATCCAGGCTCTTGCTTTCCAGTGATCTGCCACGTATTCACTTTGATGCGGATCTCCTGAAGGAACTATCCAGGCATCAATACCCTTCTGCTGCATCAGTTCACGCAAAGCTTTCAATTTTGTTTTTGTTTCCATCTATTACCTTCACCCGTTATTATTTTTATTTTCATAAAAGATTTCTATGATTTGATATAGCGTAATCAGTCAACTAATTTAATTATTTTCCCTGCTTTTTATTGCTGAATTTGTAATATTATTCTACCTTATCAATAATATTTATCCGTCTCTTGCACTTTCTGCAACTAATAAATTTCCCGATAAAATTTGGCGAAAGCTGTATCTTATAACCACATGTACAATGGATTTCCTGCCAGCCTTTTTTATCTCGCACATAAGTCTGCTTTTCCTCTCTACTATAATCAGGCTCTCCATGATCATCCATCATCTCCTGGATAATTCCTGCTGCTGCTGCTCCAGTACCTTTGGCTTCATCAAGCATGGCTGCTAAAGTATCCTTCATGTTGTCCGCCAGTATATGACTTCTCCCGCAACGTGGACACTTGATCTCATATTTATCATAACCTGAAGGTATTTTGATCTTCAATCCGCAATCACAATCGATAAACCCATAATCCTCTGTCAGCCTGATAACATCTTCTGTTCGAACATCACCTGTAAGAGCTGCCATTTCTTCTTCACTGGTTACCATCGATTGCTCGCCAACCAGTGATTCTGCCATTCTTATGGGTAGTTTTGTCGTACTAGCTGCTACTGATTCGGGCATAAAACCTGCTGTAGCATTTAGCACTTCTTCATAGGCTTTGCGATAATCCAGATAACCAGCTCCTCCACTCATTTTCCTCAATATTTTGATCCGGTTCCAGATAGGAGGATGAGTACGTGTGCCCTTACTGGTAACCACTACATCGCCATAAGGCTGATCTATAAAGGATGCTGCCGAAACTTTATCGATCTTCTCAAGAGAAGTTGTAGTGTAAGCTATTTTGGTCAAAGCGGATGCCAGCCCTGCAGGAAAACGCGTTAACCTCGCTGACACGGCATCTGCCAGATATTCCCGCTCTCTTGATAAACTGAAATAGATGATCTGGATCAAAATGGGCGCTAAAATGGCGAAGATCACACCAATTATCATAAACACCAGACCAAGTCCTGAATTACCTTTACCACTGCTGCGATTACTCGTTCTATAACTTCCCCTGCCAAGTGATCCCCAGTATAGTGATCTCAGCATCACATCACGCAGAACGATAACCATGCCCAGTGTACTCCTGCAAACCTCCAGCAGCATACTGTCCTTATTGATCAGATGTGATAGTTCATGGGCTACCACTCCCTGAAGTTCATCGCGGTTGCAAATACTCAAAAGTCCTGCGGTAACTGCTATGGCACCTGTCTCCGGACTGGTGCCAAACGCCATGGCATTCGCCGCCTTTGATGGTATTATGTAAACCTCTGGTGCTCGTCCTAAACCAGCAGCTATGCTCATTTCTGCAATCACATTGTTCAATTTACTGAACTGGGTTTGATTTGCTTCTTTCAAACCTAATTGTTTAAAAAGCGTACGTGGTTTGCCGTTAAATATCAGATATACCTGCACAAGTTCTACAAGCCCGATAAATCCAGCGAATACAAGAGCAAACCAGATCCTGTTACTCTCATAATCTGATCCTCTGCGGGGTGCAAGATAAGTATAAAACAGATTACCAAGCACAAAACCCACCACCAGCAGGATCACAAAGGACAATATCAGCAGATATATTGACTTCCGATGATTCTTACGGATCAGTTCTTCTATCATCTATAATACTTACTAAAAGCTTACCTTGGGAGCTTCCTTTTCTGCCATTTCGATTTCAAAGTAGCTTTCCTTTTTCAGGTTCATCCCGCTTGCCACTATGTTTGATGGGAAAACTTCCATCCTGTTATTCATATTCATCACGGAGTCATTATAATATTGTCTGGCAAATGCTATTCTGTTTTCAGTGGATGATAATTCCTCCTGCAAAGTGGCAAAGCTTTGATCTGCCTTAAGATTTGGATAATTCTCCACAACTGCCAGCAGTTTATCCAAAGCTGTCTGCAAATGTCCTTCTGCAGCAGACACGTCTGCCACGCCATTAGCATTGATCGCCTTTGCCCGGGCTTCTATCACGCTCGTAAGCGTCTCTTTCTCATGCTGCATATAACCCTTCACTGTCTCTATCAGATTAGGGATCAGGTCATGCCGTCTCTTCAATTGCACGTCTATCTGTGACCAGGCATTTTTTACCCGATTACGGATGCGGATCAAGCTGTTATATAGCCCAATAACATAAGCAACTACCACTACCAGTAAAATTAATAATCCTATTAACATCTTACTCTCCTTCCTGCTTTATTGTATCTCTAAACATATCTTCTAAAAAGTTCAATACTTCACTATTCATATCATCATAAGCGATGATCTCAGCCAGCTCTCCCCGGTCAAACCAGATGCCATGTCCCTTTTTACACATATCCAGATGCGTCTCACCACACACTACTTTAGCCATTTTTCTACCACAGGCTGGACACTTGATCTTGCGTTCCCGCGAGCGTTTTTCCTTATTAAATTCTGCCTTCAATTCCTCAGCACTGTCACCCACCAGTATTTCCAGCTCTCCCTCATCCAACCAGATACCACCACATTGCAGGCAATAATCTATCTCAATCTTATTAAGTTCTAATACGATCATTTCTTCACGACATGAAGGACATTTCATCTTAATCCCTATTTAAGCAGCAGGTATTTGCAACTGCTATCTTATTACCCTTTATTTAATGTCTAAAGAAATTATTCTTTTTATCCTGTCAATTTTCCTCTTTCCTCGACTCACGTCTCATCGAAGATACTCCGAAGCTTTATGCGAAGGAGTACGATTTACGACTCACGGATAAATCATTACATTTTTCGGTGTATTCAGTGCCTTCCGTGGTTGAAATTCTTCATTCTTACATTCCTCGACTCACGTCTCACGATTTACGACTCACGGATAAATCATTACATTATCCGTGCTCATCCGTGTAATCCGTGGCATCAGTGTTCTATTTTTTTTTCTCGACTCACGGATAAATCATTACATTCCTCTATGCTCTCTGTGACCTCTGTGACCTCTGTGGTGAAAATCTTACATTACATTTAATTTTCAATTTACCATTTTCAATTTTCAATTATTCAGCAAAATGTAAGGAGAGTAAGGAAAGTGTAAGGTCATAAATCCCTGTAATAAAATCAATTACAACAAAACCTTACTCTTTTGGCGTTTTTTGAAGATACATACCCCTATATTTAACTTTAAACTTATAACACTTAACCCCTAACCCTTAACCATGAAAATTGTTACCAAATGTTACCAAAATGTTACCTCATAACTATAAGCCCTTATGTCAGTTACAGCAAAAAGTAACATTTTTGCCCTTTTTGAGATATACATACCCCTATATTTAACTTTTTATATTCCGACCTGAAATCCCTTTCCTTATTGTGATCCTGCTGTTTTTTTATGTATTCAATTATTGTGTGTTTATCATGCCATATCACAATAAAGAAAATTCCCTGCTTTCGAGAAAACCTACTAACAGGAAATTGTTTAAAATTCTTTGTCTGTTTTCAGAGCTGGATAAAGACTTGGACATATCCCCGATATCTGACTTCATCTTTAAACGAAATCATTCTATCAATATCTGTATTGAGAATGCGGAAGCCTATGTTGTTGTTACTGTTGTCAGGGTTGTTATTGTTACGATTAGCTACACGGCAGTTATTGGCATTGTTGTTCCAGTTGCCACCGCGTTTCACACGGTTAGACCCGCTTACAGCCTTTACCCATAAATATTTTGCCTCAATCTTACACTATTGGCAGTTTTAATGAACTCAATAATGCTATTCACGCTTTGAGATAATTTCTCTTCACTTATCATACCTCTTTTATATTCCCACTCCTTTTTCTCAATGTTCTTTTTCATTCTTTTTATATTCTCATTTTTTACTCGAATTATTGCCGCAAATATCCTAAATCCCAAAAAACTCAAGCCGTGAATTCGATTGTTTATTACTATTGAACCCGGCTTTATTGTTAACTTTAATCTGCTTCCCAAATATGCAGACGATAACTGCAAAATCTCCCTAAGCCTATTCTTGTCATCAGCAAAAAATACCATGTCATCCATATACCTGATATAATCAATCTTTAAATTTTCTTTTACATAATGGTCAACTTGATCGAGGTAAACATTTGCCAGAAATTGAGATGTAAGATTACCTATTGGTAAACCAATTCCATCATCAATATTTTGACTGATATCATTATTCTTGATTATTACATCTATGAGTTCAATAATTTTAGGGTCTTTGATTTTCCTTTTCAAGATATTTATCAAGACCCGGTGATCAATTGACCCAAAATATTGTTTTATGTCTATTTTAAGAAACCATCTGTTCCTTTTCAGAAAATGCTGAGCTCGTGCTATAGCTCTATGGCTGCCCTTACCCTTTCTGGTTGCATAAGAATCATAGATAAATATTCTCTCATAAATTGGCTCTAATACGTTCACTAATGCATGATGCACAATCCTGTCCTCAAATCCAGCTACACTGATTAACCTTTCCTTAGGTTCATGGATTTTAAAATATCGGTACTTTGCTGGCTGGTATGTTTTCAATTTTAATTTTGACTGCAATGATAGAAGATTCCCTTCCAAATAAAAATAATAGTCGGAGTTTAATTCCTTCTTTTTCAATCCTCTAAATGATTTATTAAAAGCCGATTGCAGATTCTCAAAATCATATAGCTCTTCAAATAAATAACCATATCGTCTCATCCTGAATACCTTCTAACCCTTTAATTCCGCTTGCTGGTTATGGTCGCCTTTTTTCCAGCCACCTATCATCTTACCAAATTCATTAAATTCTACTGAAAGACGGTAGTATTGCTTATGTGAAATATAATTCCGCTTTTCACATATCCTTACATAGACTCGAAGTTTCTCCAGTAAAAGATTCATTCTATCTATCTTTTCTGCTTTCTCTTTGGAATATATAGCTTCTATTACCAATTCCAGGATGTCATTGGCATAATTCAAAATCCTGCTCGTTAATGAATAACGTACTGATTTGGGAATACCTTCCGCTCTATCCATGATCAGCTCTAAGATCAGCATCCATTTCGTGAATACCGGATAATTCTCGTTCATTTAGTTCCTTCTGTATTTTTATCTTGTTCAACTAAAAAACTCTTAACAATATCAATTGTTTCTTCTCCATAATTCTTGCTTTTTATCTCTCCAATGCCTTCTATGTTTCTTAAAGACTCTTTGGTTTTACATTTCGCTATAATTATCGCTCTCAACTGGTTGTTGGTAAAAATAATATAAGGTGGTATCCCTTCTTTTTCTGCCCTGGCATTTCGCCATTTCTTTAATTCTGCATACATTAATTGCTCATAGTCATATTTAAAACTCAAGTCTGGTTTATCTGTTAGTTCTTCCTCATAAAATATAAACACACTCCAAAAATAATGCGTTCCCCTTTTTAGTAATTCTGCCTGATATTTTACACCTGTCTTATTTCTTACGAAATCATTTAATTCTTTGACTGAAAAACCCGCCTCTTTCGATGAAAAAGGCAGCGTGATTATTCTAAACATTGCCATCCTTTAAAATTATACTCTTCAATTTTCCCCATAATTTTACATTTTACATTTTAATTTCGGCGTAGCCGCTAACGAGTTCTTTCTTTAATAAAGAAAGAACCAAAGAAAACCATCCCTATTATTATAACATCGCAACCTTTTCAGTCGTCACAGTTGCTGCCTTCAATAAATCCTTTCGCTACGCTTTTGTATTTATTGAAGGCAGCAACTGAGACTTTGTTTAGTACTCTATAATTACCATTTTGAAGAAAAAAGGTAAAAAAGTAAAAATACTAAAAGCTAATTAATACGGACATGCCCTGAGAATGCGGAAGCCTATGTAGTAGTTACTGACGACAGGGTAGCAATCGCCACGATCAGCTACACGGCAGATAGTGGCATTGCCGAACCAGACGCCACCGCGTACCACACGGGAAGACCCGCTATCAGGTCCAGTCGGATTATCTACTGGGCTGGAACTATAATAATTACTCGAATACCTGTCATTACACCATTCATAAACATTTCCACTCATATCATAAATATCAAGCTGATTAGGAAGCTTGCTCCCAACTTCATGGGTCTGGCTACTGGAATTTGAAGAATACCAGGCATAATCTCCTAAATTGTCTGTTGTCCCGCTGTATCTATAATTATCTGTCCAGTTCACTCCGCCACGTGAGGAATATTCCCATTCCGCTTCTGTAGGCAATCTGTAACCATTTGCACTGAAATCACAGCTCCAATCAGAAAGATTATAACACGGTGTTAGTTCTACTTGAATACTCAATGCATTGCAATATTCCACCGCATTATACCAGCTTACGGAATAGACTGGGTAATCATCTCCAACTCCATAATTATGAGCCGGATTACTCCCCATTACTGCTTCATATTCTCCCTGCGTTACTTCATACTGCCCAATATAAAAACTGTTTAGCGTAACATCATGAAGCGGTAACTCATTTGTACTTCCTTCATTAAAATGGTCACCCATCTCAAAACTGCCGCCTTCTACAAAAATCAAGTCCCCATAAGAAGCCTCTTCTAAGGTTGTGAAATTCCAAACATCCCCTTCTGTCTCATATTCACCATCTGATGCTACTATCTTCCAATAATATATTGTCTCATATTCCAATGTCTGCGGATTATAATTTGTCCCACTCTGATTATTTGACACTAATTCGCCGTTATCAGGCGTAGGATCAGTCCCAAAATAAACATCATAAGTCAGTGCATCACCATCAGGATCGCTACCTGACCAGGAGATACTCGTGCTTATTGATACATCATCAGCATTATCTATTGGGGTTGGATTGTATGGCTCTGCCGGTGGATGATTCACACTACCACCTGACTCTGTTGTATAATCCCAAATTGGACTTGCTGTCTCCAATTCTCCATCTGAAGCTACTATCTTCCAATAATATACTGTCTCATATTCCAATGTTGCAGGATTATAATTTGTCCCACTTTGATTTGATGACATCAATTCCCCACTGTCCAGTGTAGGATCAGTCCCGAAATACACATCATAAGTAAGTGCATCTCCATCTGGATCACTGCACGACCAGGAGATACTCGTGCTTATTGATACATCATCAGCATTATCTATTGGTGTTGGAGCGTATGGCTCTGCCGGTGGATGATTCACACTACCACCTGACTCTGTGGTATAATCCCAAATTGAACTTGCTGTCTCAAATTCTCCATCACTTGCTATTATTTTCCAATAATATACTGTCTCATATTCTAATGTCTGCGGATTATAATTTGTCCCACTCTGGTTATTTGACAATAATTCACCACTGTCCGGAGTAGGATTAGTCCCGAAATAAACATCATAAGTTAGTGCATCTCCATCAGGATCACTGCACGACCAGGATAGATTGCTATTTACCGAAATATTAGAAGAACCATTTGACGGAGCAGGATTTGACGGAATCCCTGGAGCTTCATTCTCCGGACTCGTAGAATCATCTGAACATCCAAACATCATTAATAAAGCAACAACCAACACTAATAATAACTTCTTCATCTTTACCTCCTAATCCCTTGGTATTTTTATATTTTTACTATTTCAGTTTTCCCATGTCTTCATGTATTTCCATCACTTCAAATAGTATCTTACCATGCAAATCAAAAACTATCAACCGCGAAAACCGCTAAAGTACGCGAAAGAATGTAAGAAAGAAAAAAGCAATTACCTGCTCTATTTAAAAAAAAATAATTCATCTTCTCTTCCTTTCGCGTTATTTCGCGCCTTTAGCGGTTGATAAATTCTTCCTCTTTTCTAGCACTACCGCTCTATTTCCGGTTAAGTAAAACCCATAAGTATTGTATCTAAAAACAATATTAGTGCAATATTAATTAGTTTTAACATTCAAGTTTCTCCCTTTTTCTCATACTCAGATAAATATGTTTCAAAAGATGATATTTATTATTCAAGGTCAAGCATTAATTTGTCTCTTACATTATAAAGAATAATGAGACTGATAAATTCTCCCCCATTCAAGACCTTGCGAATGGTGCTTGCACCTCCGCAATGGTCGATCAGAGGATACAAGTTCAAGAATCTTAACCCCTTAACCTGCCATCCAGGACTCTTACCCGGAGTACCGATAGCACTGCAATTCCTACTTTTCTGGATGATTATCTATTGAAACCTGGCATCCCCTCGGAATTAATTTATAATTTGTCTTTGATAATTTTGTGATGCATTTGTCGTCACCATCCGGGAGGTGCACGACCATCCAGGAGGTAACTTAGCTTTGTTCAAGACCTCCCATCTGAAACCTTCAGGATGGTCGGAGACCTCCTGAATGGTTGACCCTTTTCTACATATATTATCTCCATTAGCTCCAGTCATTTAGACCTATTATAATTGATAAAAACAGGGACATGCCAGATTATTTAATTTCACATCAGGAAGTACTGAATTCATCAAAATAATATATATTCTCCGTTCGTCTTGAAATAAATCTTTTTAAATATCATAACTGCATTTTATGTGAAAAATGCAGTTATTCTGACAAAATAGTCTTTTATATATTGAAAATAAATAAGATACCTACTTTTTTTTCAGCAACAGAGAACCCCCTGTACCCTCCCTGTGGCTTCCCTGTGGCTTCCCTGTGGCTTCCCTGTGGCTTGAAAGAAATTTAACTCACTTACGACCTTCTATTAATACAATAGTTACTTACCTGTTAAGCATTAAATCAAAACCCATATACGTAATTTTTCACATTACATTTTGTTCGCGTTAGTTCGGTTTGTTCGCGGCTAAAAAAATCTTACATTACATTTAGCAGTGACCGGTGATCAGTGATTAGTGAATGGAAAAAGCCAAGCAACCCGATCACTGTTCACTGTTCACTAATCACCAGATATTTCTCTCTGTGACCTCTGTGGTGAAAATCCTTACATTATCCGTGTTGATCCGTGTAATCCGTGGCATCAGTGTTCTATTTTTTTCCTCGACTCACGACTCACGACTCACGACTCACGGATAAATCATTACATTTTTCCGTGTAATCCGTGGCTCATACTATTTCAGCAGCAGCAGCTTTCTGCTTACACTTTTCCCAGCACTTTCCAGACGATAGAAATATACCCCTGCTGCTGCCGGCTTTCCAGCAGCGTTTAAGCCGTTCCAGCTCGTCTGATATTCTCCTGCCAATTTATGTTCATCAACAAGAGTAATCATTTTCTGACCCTTAAGATTATATATCTCCAGCTTTGCAAGCCCCTCATCAGCTACCTGATAGAATATAGTTGTTGCTCCACCATCTCTTAAATTACCTGATTTGAAGGGATTAGGATAATTCTGGTTCAGGGTAATTCCACTGACTATTTCATCTTCTGTGACCGGCAGAGTAGCTATCCACAGACCGATAACCTTTTCATCATAAATATTATTATTGTCCTGCACTACGATATCCATCTGATAGGGATTATCCCAGTCAGTTACACCCCAGAAACAGCAAGTAAATAGTCCCGTATCGCTGATTTCCCATTCTCCAAAATTAGGAAATGGAACGAAATCAAATTCCCTTACTTCTCCCTCAGGTATCACATAACTGCCGGAAATTTCGCTGATCTCATAGCTCAATTCATCTCCCATCGATACTCCTGCCACCCATTCACCGGAACTGGTTATCGCTTCCTCGTTATAATAAAATTCAATATCCTGCCACTGACGCAGAGCTATCACAAAATCCACATCAAAATCAGGATCATTGAATTTGGATACTGTCCAGCGGAACATCGCCAGATCATCTTCCACATAGTAATAAAACCCGTCTCCATATTCAGGATATGCCATCAAATCAGCACCATAAGCTGTAATGCACCTGTTATTTTTTATATTTTCTTCATTCCTGATATAAGTAAAATTATTATCAAAGACCAAGGAGCCATCTGTCAAAAAGGATACTGCCCCATGCGTCACGCCATAAAAATAGAAGTTAAATGGCAGATCAATATCTGCCCAGCCATCATCATTATCAGTAACTTCTATTGGCTGCCAGTCCACTTCCGGAAAAGATTCGGTTCTGCTGTCTTCCTCATAATTCAGCCTCAACGACCATTGATAGGGTGATTCTCCCCCACTGTATTCAAGCTGATACTCATAAGGCACTCCTTCAAACGCCATGGGAAATTCTTCCGTTAATATCTCCACTCCCTCATAATCTATATCACCGCTTACATTAAAATAATTATTCCAATTATTGATCAAATCCCAGTTGCTTTGACTACCCGTAAATTCTTCCGGTTCGTCACCCGTTTCATTGATCACACTATAGGTGACCAGGGTGCCATCTCCGACATTATCGGGATCAACGCTTTCCACGATCAGCCACCACTGCATCTCACCACCTTCCTCAAGTTCACTAAGTAGCGGTGTGATATCAAGCCCTATCTCCAAAGGCTGAGCTCCGGGTATGGTATTTCCCGGCAGATTCCAGGCACCACCCTGAAAATTGAAATATGGATAAAGCATTTCTACTTCCGGTTCCCAGGCGGTGGGATCACTGGATACTCCTGCACCTATCCGCAAAGTATTTCTCACGTTATGACTGATCTCTGCTTTCAGGGTCAATAACGGCTCATATTCTTCTCTTGCATGAATACCATGCACTATATTTGACCAGATACCGCCAGTTTCTGTAGGTTCTGCTAAAGTACGGTACATCACCCAGCAAAAGCCCCCGTTCCCCCAGTTCATGCCCCAGCTGTTCACCATCTTGATAGCTCCAATCTCCCAGTCACGCATATTCACTTCACCATCATCATTAATGTCTATATCATTAGTAAATTCTCCATCTCCATTATAATCATAGCAAATTTCATCATTATATCCCACAAAGGTCATGGCATGATTAACCGGAGTTATCCAGTCCGAGATGATATTTTCTCCGCTAAATGGACTCTCTTCCGGCAGGGGATAATATTCCAGACCACTCACTCCGGCAGCGAAGCATACCAGTCCTCCGCTTTCCTCTTCATTACCATGCTCATAAAACCAGTATTTAAGAGCTTCCAGTCCTTCCTCTGTACTCACGTTTATAGCAAAGATGTCATCTACACGGTTTTCCATAGCACTCCGGTAGTTTTCATAACCATCCATCCAGCCGATCTGTTCATAGGCGAACAATCCACCATAAGTTTCTACTGTCGGACATCCCCCGGCCTTAACAATCTGCCAGCCATCAAAGTGCCACGAGCCACCCCCAACACCACCATTGAGAAAATTCCAGGTATAATGATCAGGATACTGAGCCGATTCCACATCTGCTGCCAGTCCCCGTAATCTATCTATCTCATAGGTAAAACAGTAACCTATTGCACTCGCCTGACCGCAGGATCCTCCATTCTGGCCAAACACAGGTCGAAGCCATTCATGCTCCGAATTATCTACGCTCAATGGTAATTCTCTATTTGTATTTATCTCCGAAAGCTCCAGCCTGTCTAATCCATTTAAAAATTCCCAGTCCGCATCTGTTAATTCCCGCAGTCCCGGAATAAAATCTCCTGGCTCTACTCCGCTTATCAATAAATTAAATGTAAAAACTAAAACAAATATCACTAATAATGTCCTGTTCATAACAGCTCCTTAAATAATTTTATTCCAGAGCATCCTGCCCGATTACCCAAAAACATGTCAAAGAAATTATTTTATAGCCCTAATTATCACTATCTTGAGCTATCTCCTGACACTAAAGTAACCGGACTGACCACGGCATAACAAAATAATGTTATGCCGTGGTCAGTCCGGTTACAGTAAGGCTGGTATATTGGTTTGAGAAGAAGTGGAAGGGGCGTGGACAATATGGACA